>JBMSXH010000073.1:0-8709 GCA_049425445.1 Phycisphaerales bacterium
TCGGCGCCGCAGGCGTGGTGGATCGGCGTCGGGATCAGCTTCAGCTTCGCGAGCGGTCGGGTGAAGCGGGCCCCGCGATGGGTGCAGGCGATCGGCCTGGAGTGGCTCCATCGCACGCTCCAGGAGCCGCGTCGCCTCTTCAAGCGCTACTTCGTCCACGACATTCCGTACGGACTTGGACTGCTGTGGCGATCGTGGCGTCGGCGCGGGCAGGGCGGTTGACGCGAGTACACTCCGCCGCATGTCCGCGGAACTCGACCACTACGAACGCGATGCGATCGCCAGCCTCTCGGGCTGCGGCGATGCGGCGGCGCTCGAGGCGTGGCGAATCGCCCACCTTGGCTCCAAGGGGCGACTGAAGGGGCTCATGTCCCTGATGAAGGATGCCACGCCCGCGGAGCGACCGGTGCTGGGGCAGCGGCTCAACGCGCTCAAGCAGGCGCTCGAGGCGGCGTTCGAGGGGCGGAGGGAATCCCTCTCGACGACCCGGGCCGTTCCGCGCGGCATCGACCTCACCGAGCCGGGGTTCGAACTTGCTTCCGGACGTCGGCACGTCCTGACGGCGACCATCGATCGCATCGTCGAGGTCTTCGGTCGCATGGGATTCGAGGTGGCCGACGGCCCCGAACTCGAGGACGAGTGGCACAACTTCACGGCCCTCAACATCCCGCCCGAACATCCGGCGCGCGATCGCGGCGACAACTTCTTCCTCGGGGGCGAGGCGGCGGGCAAGCTGCTCATGCGCACGCAGACCTCGACGGTGCAGATCCGCGCGATGGAGTCGACGCCGCCGCCGCTGCGGGTGATCGCGGTCGGACGCGTCTATCGCCCCGACGATCACGACGCCACCCACTACAGCATGTTCCATCAGGTCGAGGGGCTCGCGGTCGATCGCGGGCTGACCATGGTGGACCTGAAGAGCACGCTGCTGGGCTTCGCGAAGGCCTTCTTCGGACCCGAGGCCGAGGTTCGGATGCGGCCGTCGTTCTTCCCGTTCACCGAGCCCTCCGCCGAGGTCGACATGCGCATGCCCGTGAAGGGCACCTGGCAGTGGGTGGAGATCGGCGGATGCGGCATGGTCGATCCGGCGGTCTTCGAGGCGGTCGGGATCGATCCCGAGGAGTGGTCCGGATTCGCGTTCGGGCTCGGCATCGAACGGGTGACCATGCGACGTCATGGTCTCGGCGACATTCGCCGGCTCTTCGAGAACGACGCTCGCTTCCTCCGCCAGTTCTGAATCGACGTCCGGACCAAACCCGTTCTCGATGCATGCACTCATGCATGCAACGGACCGCGGGCGTTCCTCCCAAGCGTCTTCCGCCACAACGGCCCCGCAAGCGCCCCGCGATACGTCAGGTGGTGTACTCGGCATTGATGCGCACGTACTCGGCGGTCAGGTCGCAGGTGAGGAAGCGATCCGCATGGCGACCGGCCGCAAGGTCGATCGAGATCTCCACGCGGTCGCTCGAGAAGACGCGTTCGAGGGCCGAGAGATCCTCGATCGCCGGAGCGCCGTTGGCGAAGAGCGCCAGCCCGTTCGCCTCGACGCGGATCCGATTCGGGTCGTAGGCCGCGCCGGTGCGGCCAATCGCGGCCACGATGCGGCCCCAGTTGGGATCGCCGCCGGCGATGGCGGTTCTCACGAGGAGGCTGCGGCCGACCGTCTCCGCGACCTCCCGCGCGTCGGCTGGGCTTGCGGCCGCGGTCACCGCCACTTCGACGATCCGCTGCGCACCTTCGCCGTCGGCGGCGATCATCCTCGCGAGATCGAGGCAGACCTCGCCGAAGGCGGACTCGAACCGGCCGCGATCCGCCGGCAACCCCGCCACGCCGCTCGCCATCGCGAAGACCGAATCGTTCGTCGAGGTGTCGCCGTCGATGCTCACGCGATTGAAGGACCGGTCGCAGGCGCTTCGAAGCAGTCGCGCGAGTTCGACCGGATCGATCGCCGCATCGGTGAGGATCACCCCGATCATGGTCGCCATGTTGGGATGGATCATCCCGGCGCCCTTGCAATAGCCGACGATCGAGATCTCGCCCCCGTCGGCGGAGAAGATCCGCCGCTCGACGCCCTTGGGGGCGGTGTCGGTCGTCATGATCGCGCGGGCGAGCCGCTCGCCGCTCTCCCGATCGAGCGAGGCCACGAGACCGGGGATCGCGGCGCAGAGGGAGTCGATGGGAAGTCGGCGTCCGATCACGCCGGTCGAGTTGATCAGGCACGCCCGCGGTTCGGCGGCGAGCGACGCGGCAAGGACGGCCGCGGTGCGCGCGGCGTCCTCGGCGCCGGCCGCGCCGGTGGCCGCGTTGGCGCAGCCGGCATTGACGAGCACCGCGCGGCCTCGGCCGCCGTTCTCCGCGAGATGACGGCGGGAAAGCGCGATCGGCGCGGCGGCAAAGCGATTGCGGGTGAAGACCGCCGCGATCGAGGCGACCTCGTCGGCCGCCACAAGGGCGAGGTCGTCCCCCGGCCCCTTCCGAATGCCCGCCTTGGCGGTCGCGCCGCGAAAGCCGCGGGGCAGTCGGGACGGAATCCTCGGCGAGGACGCGGCGTGGGGGGTGACGTGCGTGGCCATGGAGAGTCGTGATGCCTCGAAGGGCGGATCAGCGAGCGCTGGGATCGAAGGTCGTGCGGACCATCGCGATCTCGTCGCAGCAGTGCTTCTTCGGGCAGCGAGCGCAGTCCTTGAGGATCTTCTCGGGCAGTCCGTTGACGCTCACCTGGCGGAAGCCGAGCTTCTCGAAGAAGAGCGGCGCGCGGGTCAGCACGAACACCCGCTCGATCCGAAGCTTGCTTGCGAGCGAGGCGAGATGCTCGACGATCCGCGAGCCGATCCCGCCGCCGTGCAGATCCGGATCGACGCCGACCGATCGGATCTCCGCGAGGGTGGGGGTGTACAGCCAGAGCGCGCCGCAGCCGACGACCCGCTGGCCCGAGACGGCCACCGCGAAGTCTCGGATCGAGGTGAGGATCTCCTCCTCGCTGCGGGGCAGGTTCTCGCCGGCATCGGCCCAGAGATCGATCAGCCGCTTGATGCCCGGCAGATCCTCGACCGTCGCCATGCGGACCTCGGCTTCGATGGGCGCGATGTCCCGCGCCTCGGGGCGGCGCAGCCTCGCGAGCCTCGCCGCGATCTGGTCCGGCGAGGTTCCGCCCACGGCGGCCCGCTTGGAGAGCGCCGCATCGACGGTGAGGTCGACGAAGAGCCGCTCCGTCGCGGAGGGCGCGATCTCGCGGATCGTCGCGAGCGGCAGCGCCTCGAGCGGCACCCGACGGGAGAGCGCCTCGGCGACGAGACGTCCCGCCTGATGGTGCGCATCGCGGAACGGGACCCCTTGGGCCACGAGGTGGTCGGCGAGTTCGGTCGCGTTGGCGTGATCGGCGAGGGCCGACGCGCGGGCACGATCGCGACGAACCTTCAGGCCGTCGAGCAGGGGAGGCAGGACGCGGAGCGAGATCGACAACTCGTCCATCGCCGTGAAGAGCGGCAGCTTGTCCTCCTGCAGATCCTTGTTGTAGGCCATGGGCAGGCCCTTCAAGGTCGAGAGGATTCCGGTCAGCCGACCGATCTGCATGCCGGCCTTGCCGCGGACGAGCTCGAGCGCATCGGGGTTCTTCTTCTGCGGCATGATCGACGAGCCCGAGCACAGGCCGTCGGGAAGATCGACCAGGGCGGCTTCGCCCGAGGCGTAGAAGATCAGGTCCTCCGCGAGCCTGGAGAGGTGCATCGCCTCGATGGCGATCGCCGCGAGAGACTCGGCGACGAAGTCGCGATCGACGACCGCATCGAGGCTGTTGGCGCTGGCGGCGGAGAAGCCGAGATCGACGGCGAGGCTCTCGCGATCGATCGGATAGGCGGTGCCCGCGAGCGCGGCGCTGCCGAGCGGACAGACCGACGTCCGCTTTCGCGCGTCGGCGAGACGCAGCGCATCGCGGCGCAGCATCTCGACGTAGGCGAGGCACCAGTGCGCGAAGAGAATCGGCTGGGCCCGCTGCAGGTGGGTGTAGCCGGGGAAGACCGTCTCCCGCTCCCGTTCGGCGAGCGCGACGAGGGCGTGGATCGTGGCCTGCGTCTCGGCGATGCGCTCGTCGAGCGCCCGCATGGTCCAGAGCCGCAGATCGGTGGCGACCTGATCGTTCCGGCTTCGGCCTGTGTGGAGCTTCTTGCCGAGATCGCCGACTCTCAGCACGAGCTCGCGCTCGACGAAGGAGTGGATGTCCTCGTCGTCGGCGGTGGCGAGCCGGGAAGGATCCTCGCGGACCTCCTCCCGAAGCGACTCGATCGCGGACTCGAGCCGCTGGCGCTCGGGCCGCGTGAGCACGCCCGCCTTCTCGATCGCGCGGGCCCACGCGGCGCTGCCGTCGAGGTCCTCCTCGAAGAGCCGGAGATCGAACGGCAGCGAGTCGTTGAATCGCTTGAAGAGTTCATGGACCTCGCCGGACAGTCGTCCGGCCCAGATCGCATCGCGGGTCGTGCTCACGAGGGCACCGTCTCCCGTTCGGTGGCGTGGGCGGCGGGACGAGTCTCCTCGCGCATCGCCGCGATTCGCGAGGGCAGGGTGAAGAGCCGGATGAATCCGCCGGCGTCCGACTGCCGGTAGACCTCGTCGGCGGAGAAGGTCGCGAACGCCTCCGCATAGAGGCTCTTCTCGCTGCGGCGACCCACGGTGGTCGCGGTGCCCTTGAACAGGCGCACCCGCACCTCGCCGTCGAGCGACTCCGCGAGGCGCTCGAAGCCGGCCTGCATGACCTCGCGCAGCGGGGTGAACCAGCGGCCGTCGTAGACCAGTTCCGCGAAGGCGATGGCCTGCTCCTGCCGCCAGCGATGGAGCCGGCGATCGAGCACGAGTTCCTCGAGGCCGCGGAGCGCCTCCATGATCACCGTGCCTCCGGGCGTCTCGTAGCAGCCGCGGCTCTTCATGCCGACGAGGCGATTCTCGATGAGATCCACGCGGCCGACGCCATGGGCTCCGGCGACCTCGTTGAGGCGCTCGAGCAGCGAGACCGCGTCGAGTCGGCGTCCGTCGAGGGTCCTGGGGCGTCCCTGCTCGAATCCGATCACGACTTCGGCGCCTCCCTCGGGAGCCTCTCGCGGATCGATGGTCCGCACCCAGAGGTCCGAGGGCGGAGCGTTCCACGGATCCTCGAGGGCACCGCCCTCATGCGAGAGGTGCCAGATGTTGCCGTCGCGCGAGTAGATCTTGGTCGCCGAGGCGGTGGTCGGGACCCGGTGCTTCGCGAGGTAGGCCAGCAGATCCTCGCGGCCGCGGAACTCCCACGTTCGCCACGGCGCAATCACCTCGAGATCCGGCGCCAGGGCCGCGTAGGTCGCCTCGAAGCGGACCTGGTCGTTGCCCTTCCCGGTGCATCCATGGGCGACGGCATCGCAGCCGAGCCGACGCGCCGCCTCGACCTGAGCGCGGGCGATGGGCGGTCGCGCGATCGCGGTGCCGAGCAGGTAGCGTCCCTCGTAGACCGCGCCGGAGATCGCCATCGGGAAGGCGAACTCCTCGAGGAAGGTCTCCCGCACATCGAGGATCTCGCAGTGCGTCGCGCCGGAGCGAAGCGCCTTCTCCTCGATGCCGTCGAGTTCGTCCGCCCCCTGGCCGACGTCGACCACGACCGCGACCACTTCCGCATCGTGGTGCTCGAGAAGCCAGGGGATCATGGCGGAGGTGTCGAGACCTCCGGAGTAGGCGACGGCGATCTTGCGGGGCATGGAAGCTCTCTCCGAGTGGGGTTGGGTGGGGATCGGTCAGCCTCGTCCGATCAGATGGACGAGCAGGGCGTTCTGGGCGTGCATGCGATTCTCAGCCTGGTCGTAGACGACCGAGGCGGGGGAGTCGATCACCTCGTCGAGGACCTCCTCGCCGCGATGGGCCGGCAGGCAGTGCATGAAGAGGGCCTGCGAGCCCGCCTTCCGCATCAGCGCGGGATCGACGCGGTAGGGCTCGAGCTGCGTGCGCTTCTCCTGCGCATCGGTCTGGCCCATCGAGATCCACGCATCGGTGTAGATCGCGTCGGCACCAGACACCGCAGCCGGGTCCTCCGACCAGAGGATCTCCGCGCCCGACGCCGCGGCGATCTCGCGGCATTCGGCGAGCGTTTGCGCATCGGGGCGACACGACTCCGGCGTGATCGCGACGAATCGGCCGCCGAGGAGCGCCACCGTCTCCATGAGCGAGTGGCACACGTTGTTGCCGTCGCCCACGAAGGCGATCGACGCCTCGCCGAGCGGACGTCCGTGCTCCGCGAGCGTGAGCAGGTCGGCGAGCGCCTGGCAGGGATGGAACCGCTCGGAGAGGGCGTTCACGACCGGGACGCTCGAAGCCTCGGCCAGCTGCTCGAGGGTCGCGTGCTCGAAGACGCGAGCGACGACGACGTCGCACCACCGCTCGAGGTTCCGGGCGTAGTCGGCGACCGACTCGCGGACGCCGAGCCGTTCAGCGCGGTGATCGAGGTGCACGGCGGTGCCGCCGAGCTTCGCCATGCCGATCTCGAAGCTCACGCGAGTTCGCAGCGACGGCTTCTCGAAGAGCATCACGAGCGACCGCCCGCGCAGCAGGGAGCAGGTGGCGGCGGGATCGCGACGCAGCGCGGCCTTCAGGTCCGCGGCTTCCGCGAGGATCCCGCGAATCGCCTCGGCGCCGAGGTCGGTGCCGCGAAGGACGTGGGCTGCGCCGCTTCCCGTGGAGGCGGCGTCGGGGCGTGGGGAGAGCGAGGTCATGATGTGGTGGCGATCCGTTCGGGACGCGTGATGTCGGCGAGGACGTCGAGGTCGACGCACGTGCCTGCGGCGCCGTCGCCGCGACCTTCGACGAGCGCCAGCAGGGCGGCGGGGTCGGACCAGCTCGCGATCCGAACCGGCACTCGCGCCGCTTGCGCGGCGGCGAGGGCTCCGCGCACCTTCGCGATCATGCCTCCGGCGATCCAGCCTTCCTCGATTCCCTCGGCGATTCGGGCGGCGTCGAGCCGAGGCAGCAGCGATCCATCGGGGCCGAGCACGCCCGGCACATCGGTGAGCAGGACCAGCTCGCGGGCCTCGAGCACGCGTGCAAGACCCGCCGCCGCGTCGTCCGCGTTCACGTTGAGCAGCCCGCCTTCGTCGTCGAGGCCGATCGAACTGAGGACGGGCAGGAAGCCTTCCGCGAGCAGCACTTCGACCAGTCTTGGGCGTCCGCCGCACACCTCGCCCACGCGACCGGGATCGAACGCGAAGGCCGTCGTCTTGCGGCACTCCACCACGCCCGCCTCGCCGAGACAGAGTCCGACCGCCGGAAGCCCGAGGCTTCGCAGCAGTCCGACGAGGCGCTTGTTCATCGATCCCGCCAGCACGCCTGCGATCGCGTCGATCTGCTCGGGCGGAGTCAGGCGGATGCCTTCGCGCCGTTCGCTCGCGTAGCCGAGCGCGGTGAGGTGGCGATCGACCGCCGCGCCGCCGCCATGGACGACGACCACGCCCTCGCTCCGTTCGCGATGCAGCCGGGCCAGCGCCGCGAAGAAGGGTTGCGCCGACTCGGGTCGATCGAGGAGGGCGCCGCCGAGCTTGACCACGAAGGGATTCGAACTCATCGGGTGGAGCCTCCCGCGACGACCCGCCGCGGCGGCAGCAGGCTCTCGGTCGCCTCGAAGCCGAAGCGAAGGTTGAAGCACTGGACCGCCTGGCCGGCCGCGCCCTTCACGAGGTTGTCGATCGCGCTCGAGACGATCGCGTGCGGCCGCCGCGGATGCACCGCGAGGGCGATGTCGCAGAAGTTGGTGCGGGCGACCGAGCCCACCGCAGGCCACTCGCCCGATGGCAACAGGCGCACGAAGGGGGCGTCGGCGTAGGTCGCTTCGAGCGTCTCGCGGAGCTGCGACTCGTCGACGCCCTTGCGGAGGGGCAGATGGATCGTCGAGAGGATGCCTCGATCGAAGGGGCCGAGATGCGGCGTGAAGACGATCTCCGCCGCGCCGTGCGTGGCGATCTCGGGTTCGTGCCGATGGGAGAGCACTCCGTAGGCCTGCAGGCTCACCTCGCTGAAGATCGTGCGGGCGGACGGGGATCTCCCGGCGCCGCTGACGCCGCTCGTCGCATCGACGATGACCGGCGCCGCGGGATCGATCAGGTCCGCGTCGGAAAGCGGTCGCAGCGGCAGGATGACGGAGGTCGGATAGCAGCCCGGCACCGCCACGAGATCCGAGGCCGCGATCGCCTCGCCGTTCAGTTCCGCAAGTCCATACGCGGCGCGGGCGAGCAGATCGGGTCGACGATGCTCGAACCCGTAGTGCCGCGGATAGTCGCGAGGATCGGGGAGGCGAAACGCCGCCGAGAGATCGAAGACGACGATGCCGCGTTCGAGCAGTTCCGGCGCGAGGTCGTGGCTCGCCTCGTGCGGCGTGGCGAGGAAGACCGCCGCGGGATTCCCCGCGAGAATGCGATCAAGGCTTCCCGGCTCGATCGAACCTTCCGCAAGGCCTCGCAGCCGCGGATGCGAACGCTCGAGCGGGATCGACTCCTCTCCGCGGCGACCGGAGCCGAAGAGGCCCACGATCTCCGCGTGGCGATGTCCCGCGAGCAGCGAGACGAGTTCGCCTCCGGAGTAGCCGGTGGCACCAACGATCGAGACGCGTGTCATGAGGTGTGGTTCTGGTGGTCGTGAATCGGCGAGGACGAGGGAATGAGCGGGTGGCGGTCGCCTGCGGCGGACTCGCCGTCGGATCGATCAGGA
>JBMSXH010000074.1:0-8682 GCA_049425445.1 Phycisphaerales bacterium
GATTCACGAGCGGCCGATTCGATGCCAACTGCAGGGAGCACGAAAGGCGAGAGGAGAAAGGAGAAAGGAGAAAGGAGATAGGAGATAGGAGACAGCCGCACCCGCGAGAACTCCGATCGCCAATCGCCCGCAACCGATGCAGCGCTTCGCCCGACGCGAGAGAGGAGAGAGGCGAAGAGTCGAGGTGGAGACGAGCCGGTTGCATCGCGATTGAAAGTGCTCACCGCGAGGCTTCCAAAGCCGATGCAGCGCTTCGCCCTCCGGGTCCATTGCGTCCATTCAGTCCATTCTGTCCATCTGACCGTCCGCCGAGCGCAGCGAGCGCAACGCGCGTGACGTGACCCGCGTGTTCGCGCGAGCGTGCTGCCCGCCCCAACCGCCCGTCGCAGGTGCAGCGCTTCGCCCTCCGGGTCCATTGCGTCCATTCAGTCCATCACGTCCATCTGACCGTCCGCCGAGCGCAGCGAGCGCAACGCGCGTGACGTGACCCGCGTGTTCGCGCGACACCCGTCACAGCTCGACGATCTCGCCCTCCTCGGCGACCGACATGCCGGCCGCCTCGATTTCGCGCCGCGCCTCCGAACCAGGATCGAGGGCCGGATTGGTGTGGTTCAGATGGATGAACCGGACCTTCGCCCGCTCCGACGCCGGCAGGGACTTCAACCGTTCGATCGTGGTGCGGATGAATGGATGCGGGATGCGGCTCATGTCGCGCCCCGGGAGTTCGCCGTCGGCGAAGAACGTCGCATCGAGGTACGCGACGTCGACGTCCGCGAGCACCTCCTCGAGCCGCACCCCCATCTCGTCCCACTCCCGCCACGAGTCGATGTCCGGAAGCCACAGGACCGAACGGTTCGGGCCCACGATTCGGAAGGCGACCACCTCGGAGAACTCGCTTCGATGAGGCACCGGCAGGGGGACGGCCTTCAGGTCGGCCTCCAACGAGGCTGGCGTGTTCGCCGCGAGCGGTCGAAGCTCGATGTTGCCGTAGGCGACGAGTTGACTCCATGGACCGTTGGTCCGCAGGAACTCCGCCATGCGCGGCATCGCCCACACCGGCACGCCCTTCGCGCCGATCGACTCGTGACCGAGGAACATGAGACCGGCGTAGTGCCCGATGTGCGCATGCGTCAGCAGGACCCCGTCGACCACCGGCTTCGCGGCGCCGCGCGAGATCCGGAAGAGTTCGAGCGTCTGGCGCCGGAAGTCGGGCGTGGCATCGACAAGGAACCGTCGGCCCGACCGCGGATCCACGATCCCGAGACTCACCGCCTCGCGCTGACGATCCGGATCGTCCCATCGGGCGTCGAGGAAGCTGCCCGCTTGCGGCACGCCGCCGTCCTGAGCGATTCCCAGAACCACGGTGTACGGCCGATCCTGCGGGGCGTCGTTCATCTCAGGCACACTCCGTGGCGCCGCGCACCCAGCGAGGCTGGCGACGGCGCACGCGATCGAGGCGACCGTGATCCATCGGCGACGCATCATGCGCTCGGATCCTTCTGGCGGGAAGCGAGAGGGCCTCGCCGTCTGCCGGCGAGGCCCTCGAGCATTCGTTCCGATGCGACGGCCGGTGCCGGATCGCATCGGTTCAGTCGAACAGGCCCGCGAACGCCTGCGACCACTGCTGGCACCCGCGCTCGACGGTGCCCATCTCCTCGAGCTTCTCGGCGGAGAACCGCTGGGTGTCGACGGTCGAGGTCATGGCCGCGACCGCCGGGCCGCCGACTCCTTCGGTCGCGTAGATCTCGACCGCGCCGTAGCCGTAGCCCCGCTTCATCATCTGCGACTGCGGCGCGACGTTGAGCAGGGGGTTGTTGGGCTTGACCGCAGTGATCGCGGCACGCACCACGAGCACCGGGCCGGTGCCACCGCCGTTGCCGAGGTAGTTCTGCAGATCGCTCTGCAGCGTGGTGCGAACGGTCTCGAGCTGCTCGTCGGAGCAATCGATGTCCGCGTACGCCGGAACTTCGACGGCCTCGACCAGGATCGAGCTGTAGGAGGAGAGCGGCTTGATCGAACGGGCCGCCCACGTGCGGGTCAGCTTGTCGCCCGACATCGGCTTCAGCCGGATGCTGTCGGGCACGAAGCCCATGCGAGGCACCTCGGTCGAGCCTCGGCATCCGGTCAAGGAGATCGCAAGCAGCGCAGCGGGAAGGAAGGCGGTGAAGATCGCGCGGGTCGTGGAGCGCATGGCGTGGTGTGGGTCCAGAAGGGACGAGGCCCGCCTCGACGCGAGGCGGGCAAGGATCATCGAGCAGGTCAGTCGATGAAGCGGACCTTGCCGGTGTCGACGTCGTAGATCGCGCCGAACATCTGCATGCGGCCCTCGTCGGCGGCCTTGCGCAGGATCGCGCTTCGCTCGAGCATGGCGTTCTGCTGCCAGCGCACGTTCGCCTCGACCGCGGCGTCGAGGGTCATCTCGCCGCCGGCGGCCGCGATCGCCGGCTCGATCGCGGCGACGAAGGTCGGCATGTTGCCCGGAAGCGTCTTGCCGGCGAGGGTGGCTTCGACCGCGCCGCACTTCGTGTGTCCGAGGACGAGGATCGTGTGCACGCCCAGCGCCTCGACGCCGTACTCGAAGGTGCCAGCGGCGGCGGCGTCCTCGAAGTTGCCCGCGACCCGGACGACGTAGAGGTCGCCCACGCCCTGATCGAAGATCAGCTCGAGCGGCACCCGCGAGTCGGCGCAGCTCAGCACGCCGATCGAAGGCGACTGGCCGTAGGTGCCGGTCTCGACGACCTGCTCGTGAAGCCAGGTGTGGTTCTCGAGATCGCCGTCGAGGAACCGCTGGTTCCCCTGGATCAGATCCTGCTTCGCATTCATCGCCTCGATTCGAGGACGAGGCTTGGGAGTGTGATGACATCCGACGGAGCCGATGACCGCGGACAACGATAGAGCGACGAAGGTGAGTTTGTGCATCTGGGTGACGCTACCGGTTGGGTCAGGTCTCCGCAACAAGGGCGGCGTGTTCGCCATCCTCGAACCGTGTTTAGTGCACTCCTTGCGGCGAAACATCGGCTCGAGCGAGATCTTCAGGGCTGCCGATGTCGAGCCAGCGGCCGTCGAGCCTCAGGGCTTCGAGCGGAGTCCGGGAGGCGAGCCAGGCGAGAAGATGCCCCGGCGCATCGCCTTCGCCTCCTCCGTCGAGGTAGGTCCGAACCAGCGTCGGCAGTTCCCGCGGCAGCAGATACACGGCGATGGCGCTCAGGTTCGACTCGGGAGCACTCGGCTTCTCTCGGAATCGCGCGATCAGGCGACCGTCCGAGGCGAGCACCACCTCGCTGTACTTGCCCGGGGGCACCGGCGCCGGCACTTCTCGCACCACGAGTTGACCTCGGCCGCGCTGCGCGAACGACGTGGCCAGGCGGGCAAGGTCGAACTCGAAGAGGTTGTCGCACGCGAGGACGAGCCACGCGTCGACGTCGTCCGCGGCGCCGAGCGCATCGTCGGCGCGATCGAGCGCGAATGCCAGATCGCGCACCGCGCCGAGCCGCGTGTCGTTGGAGGTCGCGCCGTCGTCGAGCACGGCGATGGGAAAGGACGGCGACGCCTGATCCCGCCACGCTTCGAAGTCGCGATGGAACCGATGGTTGGTCACCACGAGGCCGTCGGCGACTGCTCCCATCGACTCGACCTGCCGAAGCAGCCGGGTCATGATCGGCGAGCCGCCGACCTCGAGCAGCGGCTTCGCGCGGTCGATCGTGATCGGATGGAGCCGTGTCGCGAAGCCCGCCGCGAGGAAGACCGCGCGGGCCCGGATCGTCGGCAGGGCCACCGTCGGACGGAGCGTCGCATGCCCGGCCTCGCGGCATGCGGCCTCGACCATGGACCGGTGCGCCTCGTCGCGGCAAGCGAAGAGCGCCGCGCCTCCGGACCCCGGAAACTTCGCGCCGGCCCCGCATCGCCGGCCGAGATCGACGAGGGCCTCGTCCTCCGGAGCGATCGGAAACACCTCGCGCCGCAGGTCGAAGTTGCGGTCGATGCACCGGCGAAACCGCTCGAACGATCGCGACTCGAGTGCGTCGCGCCCTTCGACGGCGTTCTGGGCGAGCGCCGCCATGATCCGGGTGATCGACTCGTCGCCGCGAAGCCAGCGATCGTGGATCGGTCCGTGCACGTCGCCGGAACTCGCGCCGATCTGGCCATGCCAGGCGAGCAGCAGCGGGGGCAGCAGTGCGGGATCGATCCGCTCGAGCGAGCCCTCCGCGAACGGATCCCCGAAGTCCATCGCCACGAGCCCCTCGTGCGATTGCACCAGGCGATCGAGCGGGCCCGCGCGGATGCCGAGCACCTGGTTCTCGGTGCGCCACGCCATCTCGGCGATCGCGGTGCGGCCGAGCGCGAGTCCGAACCATCTCGACCACCCGCGCATCGCCGCGATCAGGAGCGCGCTCGATCCGGAGAGCCCGGACTGAAACGGAATGTCGCTCGAGGCCGACAGCACGAAGGGCCGCGCGTCGGGATCGAGTCCACGTCGACGCAGCACGTCTTCGAAGAGGCTCCATCCGCCTTGCAGGATGCCATCGGGAATGGCGATCGCATCGCCCTCGCGAAGTTCGACCGTCGCGGCGAGTTCCGCAACGGCGAAGCCGAGCCCCTTGCCGCCGTAGAGATCCGAGGGGTTTCCGAGGAGTCCGACGCGGGCGTGGGCTCGGGCTGAAAGCGGCATCGCCCGAACATACCGTCGGCAACTCGGTTTGAGCCTCGCGCGCCCCGGGCGAGCGTCCGGTGCTTCGGTACACTCGCGCGCGTGGATCAGCCAGCCTCCTATAGACCCGATGCGCGCGGGCTTCCGATGGTGCATCCTCCGGATCCGGCGCGCCTCGAGGCGGAACGATCCTGGCTTGCGGAAGTTTCGAAGCGCCCCTGGCTCGGGCGGCATCTGGCGTATCTCTCCCGCGGCGGCCCGGGCTATCTGCAGAGCGCCCTCACCCTCGGCGGCGGCAGCGCGTCGGCGTGCATCCTGGCGGGTGCGGCGTTCGGCTACCAGCTGCTCTGGGTCGCGCCGCTGGGCATGATTCTCGGGGGCATCGTCTTCGCGGCGATCGCGCACCAGACCCTCTCGACCGGCATGCGACCGTTCGAGGCGATGCGCACCTACGCCGGCGGCTTCTTCGCGTGGGGATGGGCGATCGGCACGGTGATCGCCTCGGTGGTCTGGCACTTCGCGCAGTACTCGCTGGCCTCGGCGGTGCTCGTCGATCTCGCCGCGGTCGCGGGCTGGGAGGTGCCGCGCTGGGCGATGGGGCTGCTGGTGCTCGCGTGGGCGGTGCCGACGGCGCTCTCCTTTGGTTCGCGCTCGGGCTTCCAGCGGGGCTTCGAGCGGCTGATCCGCGCGATGGTGTGGATGATCGTCGCGCTCTTCGCGGTGGTTGCGATCCGCGTCGGCTTCGGCGATCCAGCGGCGATCGCGTCGGGCTTCGTGCCGAGCGTGCCGCCGGATCTCGATCTGCCGGGCGGCAAGGTCTCCGCGGTCGCGGTGGTCATCTCCGGACTCGCCACCGCCATCGGCGTGAACATGACCTTCCTCTATCCCTACTCGCTGCTCGCGCGAGGGTGGGGGCGCGAGCATCGCGAACTCGCCCGCGCCGATCTCGTGATGGGCATGGTCGTGCCCTTCACGATCGTCACCAGCCTCGTCGTGATCGTCTCCGCGGCGACCCTGCACGAGGGCTTCAGCGGCAAGTCGATCTCGCCGATCGAGGCCGCCGGCACGCTCGGTTCGCTGCTCGGTCCGGTCCTTGGGCGCGTCGCGTTCGACCTCGGCCTGCTCGCGATGCTGCTCACGACGATCACCCTGCACATGGTCTGCTCGGGGCTCGCCTGCGGCGAGATGTTCAAGTTGCGGGTGGGTTCACCCGGCTATCGCCTCGCCACGCTGCTGCCGGCGCCGGGCGTCCTCGGCAGCGTCTACTGGACGAGCCTGTCGATCTGGGTCGCGGTGCCGACGAGCATCGTCGCGGGCTTCCTCCTGCCGCTCGCGTACGTGGGCTTCATCCGCCTGCAGGCAAGCAGCGCCTACCTGGGCTCCGATCGGCCCCGCGGCGTGAAGGGCGCGCTGTGGCTCGTCGGCATGGCGATCGCGACGCTGGTCGTGGTGGTCTTCCTCGGCTGGTACCTCGTCGAGAAGGGCCCGGCATTCCTCGAGATGCTTCGACCCTCCGCGGAGACGGCGGCGTGAACGGCACGTTGAAGGTCGCGATCGTCGGCACCGGCTTCCTCGCCCGCACACGGGCGCGATGCTGGCGACGCGTGCACGGAGTGGGCATCGACCTCGTCGTCGCTGCGCGTGACGCCGCGAAGGCCGCGGCGTTCGCGAAGGAGCAGGGGATCGCGGCCTCGGGGTCGATCGAGGAGGTGCTCGCGGATCGGTCGGTGGCGCTCGCGGATCTCTGCGTGGCGAATCGTGCGCACCGCGCGTTGTGCGAACAGTCGGCCGCGCACGGCAAGCAGGTCCTCTGCACCAAGCCGCTCGCGGCGTACTGCGGGCAGGATCTTCCGGAGTCGGCGTCCGCGGAGGAGGTCGCGGCCATCGATCGCGAGGCGATGTTCGCCCGCGCCGTCGAGGATGCCGATGCGATGGTCGACTCCTGCGCGCGGGCGGGCGTGCGTCTCTTCTACGGCGAGAACTGGGTCTTCGCGCCGTCGATCGAGCGGGCGGCGTCGATGGCCGAGCGGAGCCGCGGCGCCATCCTCGAACTGCGGGGCTGGGAGAGCCACTCGGGAAGCCACTCGCCCTACTCGAAGGACTGGCGGCACACCGGCGGCGGTGCATTGCTTCGCCTCGGAGCGCACCCGATCGGCGCGATGCTCTGGCTCAAGCGTCGCGAAGGCGAGCGGCTTCGCGGGCGTCCGACGCGGGCGATCTCGGCGAGCGCGGAGGTCGCCGACACCACGGTCGCCGCAACGGAGTCCTGCGCCGTCGCCACGGGCTGGCGAGGCGTCGAGAACTTCGGGGTCTGCACCATCGCCTTCGACGACGGAAGCCGCGGCGTCGCCTTCGGCTCCGACGCCATGCTCGGCGGCATGCAGAGCCATCTGACGATCCTCGCGAGCGACCATCGCTTCGAGTGCGCGCTCTCGCCGCAGCAGTCGCTCCGGGCCTTCGCCCCGAACGAGTCGGTCTTCGGCGATGCCTACGTCATGGAGAAGTCCGGACCGGCGGTCGGCTGGTCGACCCCGATGCCCGACGAGGATCTCGCCTCCGGTCAGCAGGGGCTCCTGCAGGCGGTCGCGGACGACCTTCGCCTCGATCGCGAGCCTCGCTGCGACGGATCGCTCGGTGCGGAGGTCGTTCGCGTCGTCTACGCGGCCTACCGAAGCGCCGCGGCGGGACGACGGATCGAGTGGTAGTGCCACCGACGGCGCTTCGGCGAAGCGCTGAAGGTTCGACTTGCCCTGCGACACGCTTGCGGGGAGAGTCCCGCCTCCGAATCGAGAGGCGCGTTCAGTCCTTCGGGTCCCGAGGCCTCGAAGCCCTGCGTCTCCGTCATCCACTCGAATCGAGGAACTCCTCCATGCCCGGCCACCTTCACCAGACCCGCTCGTTCGCTCGGCGTTCGATGGCGACGATCTCGCTGGCCGCCGCTGCCGCGGCGCTTTGTGGCTGCAACCCGACCCGCCACTACGACGTCTCGCCGGCGGGCGGCGACACCATGCCGGGCGTGCGGGAGATGACGCTCTACAACGCGCCGCCGACGATCGAGGTCTTCGACTTCGGCTTCCCCGGCGGCAGTGCGGGCGACGTGATCGTCTGGCACGCGCCGCTCGCGAGCGCGATGCCGACCGAACGGAATCCCGACGTCGTGATCGGCGTCTGCACCGCGACGATGATCGTGGTCAAGAGCGGCGGGGCGCCTTTCCCGGGCGAGGACGACGCTCGCGAGCATCGCATGACGCAGGTCGAGTTCGACTGGCACGGCTCGTCCGACAGCCTCGTGATCATGGGCTCGCATCCCTATGCCCGCGGGGCGGCGCAGACCGACGTCGAGATCATCCGCGCGGTGGTCGGCGGCACCGGTCGCTTCATCGGCGCCCGCGGCGAGATCGTCTCGACCCCGATCGGCAACGGCTGGTACGAGCACCGCGTGCGGCTGGTGGACTAGACGGCGCTCGCCGCGAGTTCACGCACGCGTCGGCAGCCGCCAGCGCATCGAGATGGCCGATCCCAGGATCGGATCGGTGACCACGAGGCGATGGCACTCGTAGTCGTCGATCCGCGTTCGCAGGGCCGCCGCCGCGAGCTCGAGCGATCGGCGTCGAGCGTCCGCCGCGCTGCCGCGGAGCTTCGTCAAGGGATGGACCGGTCCGCGGGAGACCTCCGCGTCGACCGGCAACCGCAGGGGCTTCTCGAACGATCGGCGCTGCTGGGGATCGATCTTCATGAAGCAGAGCGCCGTCGGATCGGTCGCCGGCGGCGGCAGGTCGCGATGCAGCATCAGTTCGAGCACCAACGTGGCGACGGGCGTGATGACTCGCGAGTTGATCATCCCGAGCTCGCCCGGAGTCGAGGCATGCGCCGACCCGAGCAGTGGCGTGACCTCTCCAACGACGACCCGCATCGGCTTCGAGAGCGGCACGCGGTCGCGGTCGAGATAGAGGTGCCGGGTGCCGCTCGTGGGATGCAGGGCGATGGCGCTTCGGCCGAGGTCGTCGCACAACTCGGAGACCAGCGGGCCGAGC
>JBMSXH010000075.1:0-8660 GCA_049425445.1 Phycisphaerales bacterium
GAGCATCGGTCTTCGAAGCCGAGGGTTGGGGGTTCGAGCCCCTCCACGCGCGTTCGCATCCCCCCTCCGCCGGGCCGACCGGCGAATCCTCAGCCGGTCCACCGGCCGAGCACGATCGCGAGGTCCGTCCCGTCCACCAGGCCGCTGCCGTCGCAGTCGGCGATCGGCGAGGGACTTCCCCAGAACGCGAGGATGAGCGCGAGGTCGGTCCCGTCGACCCGACCGTTGCCATCGAGGTCGCCCCCACAGTCGCCCGGCGTCCCTTCCTCGCACGCATCGAGCACGCCGTTGCCATCGGCATCGAGCGAGGGGTCGCGAGCGATCATGCAGTCGTCGAGCCGACCGTCGCCGTCGCAATCTCCGGCGAGCCCTTCGCTCGCGAGACGGATCTCGAAGGGCTGTAGCGGCGGAAGGCACTCGGCCGCTCGGCCCGCGGCGCCCACGGCGGGAAGCATCTCGCCATTGGGAAGCGGCAGCTCGGGATGATCGAAGGGCGCCGATTCCATCGAGACCCGATCGTCGGTGAGCGACTCGAGGAACGCGACCAGCGCGTCGATCTGGGCTTCGCTCATCCCCAACGCGACCATCTCCGGGGAGAGGTCCTCGATGTTCTGCTCGTGGAAGTCGCCGCCTCGGTTGTAGAACTCGACGACCTGACGCAGCGTCGACATGCCGCCGTGGTGCATGTAGGGCCCGGTCAGCGCGACGTTGCGCAGCCCGGGCGTCTTGAACGCCCCGTCGACGGCGGTCGAGACCCCCGGCGGCACGGGCGCCGGATCCTCGACCTCGGGCAGCGCGAGCCCTTGCTGCCGACGCCGAGTCCACGACAGCGGAATGCCGCCCGCCGTCGTCGCGCCGACTCCGAGATCCTCGGCGGTCGGTCTCACCCCGAGGTTGTAGAAGCCCAAGTCGTACGCGCCGTCCGGCGCGACCTCGAGCGTCGCGACATGCCGGTCGTCCAGCAGCAGCGCGTAGCGCCCGAGCGGGAACTCGACGAGTTCGAAGCGCACCCACGTCCCGCAGCCGCCCTCAGCAAGCGCCTGTCGACGGATCTCGATCGCGAGGGCTCCTTCGGACTCCTCCGCGTCGAACCGGACCTGTCGGACCAGATCGCAACCGCCGGGAAGCGGCGGCCACTCGTCGTCGAGCACTTCCTCGCCATCGTCGGGATCGTCGGAACCCGTCTCGAGGAGCACCAGTTCGACATCTCCGGCGAGTTCGAAGTCGAGCGGAAGGATGGACGGGTCCCCGTCCGCAGGATGATCCGCATAAATGGCGCGGGCGAGATTGGCCCCAGCCATCGAGCGCATCCGTTCGATCCCGTTCGGCGCCGGAAGGGGCGGATTCACGCTCTTCGGAGGCGAGACGACGCCCATCCCGGGCCAGGTCGCGCTGCTGAAGGCCGGACTTGAATGGCACTCGATGCAGTTCGCCGCGGGCAGGTCCTCGAACTGTCCCGCGTTCACGAAGAGATCGAGGCCCTCGAGCGCGAGTTCGTCGAGGTGGCCGCCTCCGCCGACCGGAAAGCCGGCTGCCGCGAAGCGGTCGTAGGCCGTCTCCCCCGAGACGAGCGTCGACTCGTAGGCCTGGATGGCGAGCCCGAACAGCAGGGGAAAGTTGGCCTCGATCTGCGGCGGGCCTGCGGGCGTCGGCTCGTGTCGACGCCATCGGGCGCGAAAGGCCTCGACGAACATCGCGCGATAGGTCGTGTCGAGCCCGAGACCATCGTCGGCCACGAGCGGGCCGAGCACCGAATCGGTCGCCGCCACCCGTTGCGTGGCGAGCGGCCGCGCGTCGAGCAGGCGGATCGCGAGGTCGCTCCACGACCGTCCCGAGCAACTCATCTCGACGCCGTTGAGAACCGGACCGACCGCCTGCGACGCGAGCCCGGCGAAGTCGATCCGCACCGCCACCTGCGAGAACGACTGGCTCGCGGCATCCCAGCGCCACACGCGGGCCTCGGGATTGGTCGGCCCCGCACCGTCCACGCCGTTGAACCACGGATTGGCGCGGCCATCCCAGAAGTTGCGGATGTTGTAGACCGCGTTGAGCACGCTCGGCGGATTCCGACTCGTGACCTGCCGCACGTTGGCGATGCCGTCATGGAAGACCGGATCCGGCTGGTCCTCGCACAGTTCGATCGGCGGCTCGCCGACGAGCCGCTGGAAGAACCGTCGAAGCACGCCTTGGCTGCCCGCGATGTCGTCGATGCTGCGGACGACGCCGCCGAAGCGCGACGCCGGATCGGTGAACGCGGTCGTCGGAAAGAAGTCGGCGTCCTTCGAGCCGCCGGGGCCAACGCCTCCGTCGAAGGTGCCGTTGAACCCGGGGTGGACCGTGTTGATGGTTCGGGGATCGACACCGGCGAGACCGTGGCAGGATGCGCACGCAGTCTGCCCGTCGCTTCCAACCGCGACATCCCAGAAGAGCGCCTTGCCCAAGGCAACCGCCCAGTCCTCGTCACGGACGAAGGTGTCGATCTGCGTCGGCTCCGGAACCCACACGGAATCGAGCGCCGGCGGATAGTCCTCCACACCACCTCGCTGCGCCGACGCGGCCGTCGACACGATCGTCGAGCCGATGAGCGCCGACACCACACGCGATGCGACGAACCGGAGGCGCGCAGACCCCGAGTCGCCGTGAATCCAGCCGGCCATCCATGTTCTCCCTGGCAAGCGTGGTTGTCGGAACCCTCTGAACCGACTCGACTCGTCGATGGCGTTCCAGACGTCTCGGCCCCGACGTCCGAGACCTGAAGAGTGTCGCCCGCGGCCCGCCGAAGGCAAGACCGTCTTGGCGATTCTTCACGCGGACTCGAGTGCGGCGACGCCCGAGCCGTCACCGATGACACCGCCACCCATCCAGAATCCGATAAGCACGGCGAACAACCCGGTCGCCCCGAGGTTCTCGATCGTCTGGCACTCGACTCCACGCGGGTCCGGTCGGTGGTCTACGCCCGGCCGCTCCACCCGCGCAGGAACCGCCAGACGGTGAGCGCCGCGAGCCTCGCCGTGCGCCCTTCCGGATCGTGCGGCGGCGACAACTCGACGAGATCCAGCGACGCGACCCGCGGATCGGCACCCAGCCGCTCCGCCGCCGCAAGCCACGAGTCGACCGGCAATCCCGCCGGCGTGGGCGCACTCACGCCCGGCGCGGAGCACGCCTCGACCGCATCGAGGTCGAGCGTCGCCATGATCGAGGCGTGTCGATCATCGGCCGGAGACTTCCACGGCGGCATCGCCGCGAGCGGATCGAGACGCCCGTCGGCGTCGCGAGGAAGCTCATCGATGAAGCTCGGCGTCGCGCCGCGCGAACGCATCCAGTCGTGATGCGCCGCCGCGACCGCGGTCGCCTGAAGCCCCGCGACCGCGTAGCCGGCGCACGCCGCGGAGGCATGTTCGATCGCCTGGCGAAACGGCGAGCCGCTGTGCCCGCGAGGCACGCCGTCGATCTCCCGCAGCGGACGCACGTCCGCGTGCGCATCGAGGTTGACGATGAAACTGCGTCGTCCTGCCGCGACATGGCCGAGGAAGACTCCGAAGGCGGTCTCGTGGCCGCCGCCGAGCACGATCACCGTCCGTCCCGCTTCGAGATGCGGTGCGATCGCCTCGCCGAGCCGCGCCTGGCCCTGCTCGAGATCGCCGCCCGCCGCGACGTCGCCGAGGTCGATGGTGCGGGCGAGGAGCGCCGCCATGCGACCGTCGTCGCGCGGATCGGGAGTCATGCGGTGAAGCCAGTGCCTGATCGCCGCCGGTGCCTCCGCCGCGCCGGGACGCCCGCCGTTTCGCCGCACGCCTTCATCGACGGGAAACCCCACGATCACAAGGCGCGTCGAGTCGTTGAGGCGCTGCGCGAACAGCGTCCCGACCCGAGGGTCGTCGGCGGCGGTCGCGGGGCGGTCGACCTTGACGGGACGCAGCGATTCGTGCGAGACGGACATCGTGGGGATTGCCACTCCGGGACGGATCTCTCCGCAGTGCCCGCAGCATACGACGCGGAGGGCCCGCGCCGCGATCGGTAGCATCTCCCGACGCGGTCGTGCCGCGAATCCCCCACCCATGCCGAGATCCCGCGTCAGCGTCCTGCTCGTCGACGACCAAGCCCTCATCGGCGAGGCGGTCCGGCGCATGCTCGCGACGCAGCCGGCGATCGACTTCCGCTACTGCAGCGAGGGCTCCAAGGCGGTCGAGGCCGCCCGATCGTTCGCCCCGACCGTGATCCTGCAGGACCTGGTCATGCCGGACGCGAACGGCCTCGAGCTCCTCGAGGCCTACCGATCCGACGATCGGCTTCGCGACGTTCCGGTGATCGTGCTGAGCGCGAAGGAGGAGGCGTCGACCAAGGCCGAGGCGTTCGCCCGCGGCGCGAGCGACTATCTCGTCAAGCTTCCCGACCCGGTCGAACTCCTCGCCCGCATCCACCATCACTCCGCAGGCTTCGTCGCCGAACGCGAGCGTCAACGGGCCTTCGCCGAGCTTTCGGCGATGGAGCGACAGGTCCGCGACAAGAATCGCCTCCTCGACGAGGCCAATCGGCGGCTCGAAGCGCTCAACGCGGACCTCGCGGAGGACGTTCGCGAAGGCCAGGACCGCCTCGAGTCGATCGCCGCGACCGGCGCCGAACTCTCCCGGATCCAGGACCTCGACATCCTGCTCGAGCGGATCCTCGGAGAGGCCGGGCGATTCGCCGACGCGGCGGCTGGCGCGATCCTCGTTCGCCGCGGCGATGCGCTGCTGCTCGAGCATCGACTCGCGCGGGGCATCGCGACCCACGAGCCGGGCGCGGATCCGATCTCGATCTCGATGGACGGCCTCGCCGGCCGGGCGTCCATGACCGGCGACGTCGTCCACGCCACGACGCCGTCGGCGGATTCGGCCCGACCGGGCTTCGTGGGCGACCTCGCGATCGAGGGCTTCACCGCCGTCACGATCGGTTCGGCGCTGGCGCTGCCCCTGCGGACCGCCACCGCGGAGGTGCTCGGCGTGCTGGTGCTCGTCGACTCGTCGCGAGGGTTTCCGGCGGAGGATCTTCGGCTGCTCGCCCACTTCGCGAGCCTCGCCACCGTGGCGATGGAACGAGCCTCGCTCACCCGATCGATGATCCTTCGCATGATCGGCATGGCCGAGCTTCGCGATCCGACGGAGACGGGAACGCACGTGCAGCGGGTGGCGGGCTACTCGATCGCGATCTTCTCCGAGTGGGCGAGGCGGCACAGCCTCGATCCGGCGGAGGCCGAACGGCAACGCGACCTCCTGCGCATCGCGGCGATGCTGCACGACGTGGGCAAGGTCGGCATTCCCGACGCGATTCTCAAGAAGCCCGGCAAGCTCGACGACGCCGAGTTCGCCCGCATGCAGACCCACACCGTGATCGGGGCGAACCTGTTCGCCGGACTGCGCACCGAGTTCGATGCGGCAGCCCGCGAGGTCGCGCTCCGCCACCACGAGCGATGGGATGGAGGCGGGTACCCCGGACCGGGCGATCCCGCCGTGCTGGCCGAGACGCCTCCGGACGCGCCGATTCGGGCCGGACTCGCCGGCGAGGCGATCCCGCTCTTCGCCCGAATCGTCGGGCTCGCCGACGTCTTCGACGCCCTCTCCTCCAAGCGCAGCTACAAGGAGTCGTGGCCCGAATCGAAGGTGCTCGACGTGATCCGCAGCGAGTCGGGACGCCACTTCGATCCCGAACTCGTCGAGATCCTGCTCGATCGGATCGACGAACTGCGCGCCGTTCGCGACCGTTTCGGCGACTGAACCTCCGCGAGAACACCGTGCGTCGAACCGCCTCGCTTCTGCAAGCCCTCCTGCTGCCCATCCCGCTCGCGCTCGCGGGCTGCGCCTCGACCTCGCCGCCGCGGCCCTCGCCCGAAGCCGCCGCACAGGCCTCCGAGTTCGACGAGGATCTCGATCGATTCGGCCTCGTGGCCCGCGATCTGCTCGACGCGTCGACCCTCGCCAATCTCGACGGTCTCGACGGCAAGAGTGCGGAGCAGCGACTTGCGGCCCGCCGCACGGTGGTCGAGCGACTCAACCGCTCGAGCGGTTCCGGAAACTCGATCGTCTCGCTCATCGATCTGTGGTGGAGCGCGGAGATGCTGCTCGAGTCCTCCCGCAACGGCCAGATCCGGGAGATCTTCGGCGCCGAGGCGCCGGGAATCGAGGACGCCGCGACGCGGATGACTTCCCAGATCGAGGAGATGGCCCGGCGCTACCTTCCGGGCGACAAGGTGGATCAGATCAAGACGAAGGTCGTCGACGCGGCCCGGCAGGAGGAACTGCTCACGACCAAGATCGAGTCGGTGGCGACCGGAAAGGCCTCCAGCGGCCGACGATCGCAGAGCGGAGATCAGACGAACGGCATCATCGGCGTGCTTTCGCTGCCTCTGTCTCCCTTCACCGCGGCCAAGTCCGTCGAGACGGGCGTCTCGGAGGTCGTCGGGCAGGCGGAGGAGTTCAACCGCCAGTTCCAACGGCTGCCCGAACAGACCCGCATCCAGGCGGAGCGACTGCTGCAGGAGTTCTACCTCTCGCCGCTCGCCCGCGCGACGGTCGAGAACCTCAACGCGGTCGGCGCCGCCAGCACCTCGCTCGCGAAGACCGCCGAGAGCCTTCCCGCGCAGTTGCGCGAGCAGGCCGCGGAGCTGCTCGAGCAGAGTCGGCAGTCGCAGCAGCTGCTCTCGGAATCCGTCGCCAACGCCCGCGCGACCGCCGCCGAGGTGAACGCGGCGATCACCAATCTCGGCGAGCAGCGAGCCGGGCTCGAGACGGCCATCGAGAAGGCCGGCGGCACCGCCGCGGCGTGGGAAAGGACCGTCGTCGCCGTGCAGGGCGTGCTCGACGCGGTGGAACGCATTCAAGGTCCTCCGCCACCGCCGGGCAGCGAGCCGAGCGAGCCTTCCTTCTCGTTTGCGCAGCTCGACGAGAGCGCCCTCCGGTTGCAGCAGGCCTCGATCGAACTGCAGGGCGTGCTCGACCGGGTGATCACGATCCTCGACGACTCGAACACGACCACGATCGAAGGGCTCGCCGACCGGGCGATCGAGGATGCGAGAAACTCGGGTCTCGTCCTCGTGGATGCGATCTTCTGGCGGGCGTTCGCGGTGGTGGGGCTTGCGGTCGCGGGACTCGTGGCGTTCGGGTTCGTTCGCCGCGGGGCCTGAAGTCGCCAGCCTCGCACGCCGCGCGTCGCCTGGTCCAGACACGCGGAGCGCCCGCGACTTCGAGCGGCGTCGAGTCCGAGTCCTTCGACGACGTGCTCCGGCGCAGCGCGACCGACCGACGGGACGCCGACTCAGTCCGGAATCGGATTGGGGTTGTCCGCGAACGGATCCTGATTCGGCGACTCGTTCTGAATGAGGTCTTCATCGAGCGTGCCGACGTTGCTCGTGACGCCGTAGCCGCCACCGGGCTCGTTGAGCGTGTTGCCGCCACCACCGCCGCCCTGGCAGGCGGCGAGCGTGACGACGAGGAGTGCCGACATCGCCACCGTCGGCAAGGCGTGGCGAAGACGAATCGAACCGTCGATCGGGTCGTGCTGCATGGAGTCGCTCGCGGCACCGAAACGGGTGCGAAGAATCCTGGTCGGCGAAGACGCCCTCGCCGCGGCCGATCCTACGGGAGCGACGAGATCCTGGACACCACGGACGGGATCCGGGGTCGCCTCGGCGAAGGTCGCACCGCGCGAGTCGCAAGACGTCGCGGAGGCCACTCCGACCGCCGAGGAACCGAGCCCCTGGGAGCTCATGGGCACACGTGGCCCCACGCACCGAGCACGATCGCAAGATCGGCAACGTCCACGGTGCCGGACTCGTCGAGATCGCCGGCCGGATCGTCGGTGCCCCACATCGCCAGCAGCGCCGCGAGATCGTCGCCACCCACCGAACCATTGCCCGCGATGTCGAGATCGCACGCGAGCAGCCAGCGAACCTGTCGCTCGGCAAGTTCGTGCTCCTCGTCCGGCAGCCCGAGGTTGAAGACGACGAAGCACGGCTCGCTTGCCGCGCGGACGGGACTCTCGCCGCGGAAGGCGATCTGCAGCACGTAGATCCCCTCGGTCGGATCGGCGCCGTCGGGGCCGATCAGCGTGTAGTCGAAGTGATCGTGCAGCGCACCGTCCGGCCCGGTCGCGAAGGCGAAGCCGGGGGCGGCGCCTGCATCGGAGATCGCCTCCGCCGGACCGAAGCCCAGCAGCATCGCATCGCCCGCGGCGAAGAAGCCCGCACCGTCCCACCGCAGCACCGGACCGGTGAAGTCGAACGCGAACGTCGCCCCCGCGGTCTGCTTGCCCGCGAGAATCTGGAAGCCCGGCTCGACCGCCGAGAACGGGAACACCGGATCCTCGCCGAGTTCGGCGCCGAAGATGCGCTCACGCTCCGAGATCGGCTCGCCGGGATCGCCCTCGGTGATCGAGCCGGTCACGATCGCATCGCCGACCACCCGCACCCAGATGTCGAAGTGCGGCTCCTTGCCCTCGTCCGCCGAGAGCACGCCGGTGAACGCCGCGGCCACGAGCGAAGCCGAGGCGATGGATCGCGAACGCGCGAGCCTGAAGGTCGTTTGCATGATCTTCTCCTGTCGAGCCGCAAAGGGCTCCATTCGAGTGTCGTCGCCGGCGCGGGTGGCCGGCAGCGTGCGAGTGCCACGCCGCCGTGCGATCACACA
>JBMSXH010000076.1:0-8653 GCA_049425445.1 Phycisphaerales bacterium
TCCTGGTGCTGGCGGCGAAGGCGAAGGCCGCGCTTTCCGGCGATCTCCTCGTCACCCCGGAACATCTGCGGTCGATCGCCCTGCCGGTGCTTCGCCACCGCATCATCACGAACTTCAACGCGGAAGCGGATGGAGTCGGCGTCGACGACGTGATCCGATCGATCCTCGACGAGATTCCGGTCGAGCGCGACGAGGCGTCCCGCCTGCTCGATTCGGCGACCCGTTGAGCCAGCGAGGAAACGACGCGATGAGCCTCGGGGAGACCCTTCGAGCCGAGCAGTACCTTGCGCCGGAGACGATCGGCCAGCTTGGATCGTTCGAGCTGCGTGCGCGGATGATCGCCGAAGGCGTGACCAGCGGCATGCACCGATCGCCCTACCAGGGTCCGGCGGTCGAGTTCGCCGAGCATCGCTCCTACGTCCCGGGCGACGATCTGCGGCACCTCGACTGGAAGGTCTTCGCCCGCACGGACAAGCTTCATCTCAAGCGGTTCCGACAGGAGACCACGCTCGACGTCATGCTGCTCGTCGACGCCTCCGGATCCATGGGATACGGATCGCTCGAGGTGAAGTCCGGGTGGGGCGGCACCTCGGCGTCGGGATCGAAGCGTCTGTGGACGAAGTTCGACCATGCCGTCGCGGTCGCGGCGGCGCTCTCCTATCTGAGCCTGCAGCAGCGCGATCGGGTGGGTCTCGCGACGTACGCATCGTCGCTCGCGGCCTCGCTGCGTCGCAGCAGTTCGCGAGACCAGTGGCGATCGATCGTCAAGGTCCTCTCCCGCGAACTCGTCGGCGGCGTGGCGGACCTGCCACGATCGATCGATCAGGCTCTTGCGCAGAGTCCGGGACGGATGCTGGTCGTCGTCGTCTCGGATCTGCTCGGCCCCATCGATTCGCTCCGACAGGCCTTGGCGATCTGCAGGCATCGACGCCACGACGTCGTCCTCCTCGAGACGCTCGACCGGCAGGAACTCCGCTTCTCGCTCGAGGAGGCGGCGCCGTTCATCGGACTCGAGGGCGAAGCGATGCTCGAAGCCGATCCCCGTGCGATCCGGAGCGACTACCTCGACGCCCTTCGACGCCACCTCGACGCGGTGCATCGAACGGCACGAAGCTTCGGGTGCGACCATCTCGTGCTCGACACCCACGACTCGGTCGGCCCGGCGCTCGCGACGCTCCTGGCTCGCCGTGAAGCGCTCCTGAAGGGGGGTCGCTTCGGATGAGGACGGCTCCAACGGCTCGATCGGGCGAGCGTGTGATCGGGAGGGGGAATCCTCGCGGATGGTGACCTTCGCGGCACCAGCACTGGCGTTGGCGGGACTCGCGGCGGCGATGGTGCCGCTTCTGATCCACCTGCTCTGGCGGAGGCGGCGTCAGCCGATCGAGTGGGCGGCGATGGAACTCCTCGCGCAGGCGATCCGTCGCCGCCGTCGCAGGCTCGAACTCGAACGACTGCTGCTGCTCGCGGTGCGGATGGCGATCCTGGTCGTCGTCGGCCTCGCGATCGCCCAGCCGTTTCTCGACGGTTCGCGGCGAACCATGAATCGACGGATCTGGATCGTCCTCGACGACGGTGTCGCCTCCAAGGCGCAACCCGGCGACGACGGTGTCGAGGAGTTCATCACCCTGCGTGCCGAGGCGGCGCAACTGCTCGACACGCTTGGAGAACAGGATGCGGCGGGCATCGTGACGGCGTCGCGTCCACCAAGAGTGCTCGCCGCGATCACCACCGACCTGTCGAGCGTGCGAAACAGGCTGCAGTCGCTCGAGTCGTCGTTGTCGCCAAGCGATCTCCTCGGCGCGATCGATCTCGCACGCGAAGTCCGCGACGGAGAGACGGACGTCGACGCGATCGTGGTCCTGAGCGCGTTCCGCGCCGGATCGCTTCCGTCGAAGGGTCTCGGGGATGGTCTTGTCGAGGATGGATCGCAGCCGACGACGCGAGTCGTTCTTCGCGATCCGGCCGACGTCGCGATCCCGAACGTCCGGGTGGCACGGATCGACGCCGCCCGATCGCCGACCGGAGAGCCCTCGGCGGTCGTGCAGGTGCGTCTCGAGCGGGAAGGTCCTCTCGACGAGTCGGTCTCCAGGGTCACGGTGGCGGGTCCTGAACTTCCCGAGGCCATCGAGCGCAGGATCGTGTGGGCGTCCGGTCGATCCGTGGCGGAGGTCGACTTCTCCCTGCCGCTTCCATCGATGCGAGACGAGATCGACTCGAGGATCGGATTCCTCGCGTCGATCGATCCAGACGGGCAGCCTGCCGACGATCGACGCCACGCCACGCTCGATGCCAGAGCGCGGTCTCGCGTCGGCATCGTCGGCGAGACGTCGTCTCGGGGATCGGCCTGGATCTCGAACGCCCTCGCTCCCTCCCGCGAGGCGCCGGTGGAGACGCTTTCGATCGAGCCCGGTCTCTTCGAGGAACGTTCCGTCCGCGATCTCGACGCCATCGTGATCCTGCGACCGGATCGGCTCGGTTCGGAGGGATGGGACGCGGCACGATCGCTCATCGATCGTGGAGGCATGGTGATGGTGCTTCCGCCGCCGGATCTCGCAGCCCACGAGTGGCTCGATCGAATGAGCGTCTTCGCGCCGCTTGGCGAAGGCTGGTCGCTTCGACTCGAGACCGAAGAGAGCCTCGATTCGCCAGGTTCCCTCGATCCACGCCGAATCGACGCCTCGTGGCTTCCGGCGGTCGGCGCCGAGGCGATCGACCTCGTGGCCCCGGTGTCGATCTTCAGGAGGATCGGATTCGAGTCCGCGCCAGCCGACGACGAGATCGTGTTGGCGCTCGCAGAGTCCTCGGCGGGCGACCCGTCCGCAGGTTCCGACGATCGATCGAAGATCGGCGACCCGGTCATCGTGGCCGCCACGGATCCTCGGAGTGGTGGATCGCTGGTCCTGTTCACGATCGCCGCGGATATCGCCTGGAGCGATCTTCCGATCCGGCCACTCATGGTCCCGCTGGTTCAGGAACTTCTTCGCAGCGGACTCTCACGAAGCGAGCGGGGCAGAAGGCTCGTGGTGGGCGACCTCGGCACCATGTCGAACTCGGTCGCCTCGATCCGATCTCCTTCGGGAGAGGTGATCGAGCTCGATGTCGATCGACGCCTCGAGCGACCGGTCACCGAGGCCGGGCCCCATCGGTTGCTCGACCTCGCGGGACGCGAGATCGGAATCGTCGCGGCGAACGTCGATCTCGAGGCCGCGAGCATCGTCACCTCGCCCCGCGACGAGATCGCGTCGCGATTGGGCACCGGTTCCACCGACCCGATCGCCGCCTCCGAGATCGCCTCGCAGCTCTCCGTCGAGTCGAAGGGCGTTCCGTTCGCGTCGATCCTCGCCTGGATCGCGTTGGGACTCGCGATGCTCGAGGTTCTGCTCGCACGGCGATTCAGCCACGCCGCCCGCGAGCGTCGTCGCGACGACGGAGAAGCACCAGCGTTCCTCGAAGGACTGATCGCGTCCCCGAAGGGAAGGCGGGCATGAGCGGCGCTTGGAGATGGCTTCTCGGGATCGACCGGATCCCGGCCGGCGCGGAGTCGCTTCAACTCGGCTTCGAGCATCCGCTTCCGCCATGGGGATGGGCGCTCCTCGTCGCCGCCGCGGCATTCGTCGCGTGGCTCGGCTACTTCAAGATGTCCGGTCCAGTCGGATGGCGAGGTGTGCTCACGTCGATTCGAGCGGCGCTGCTTCTCTGGATTGCGATCATCATCCTCGGCCCCGAACTCGTCATGCCGATGGAACGGATCGAGCGGGATCGGGTGGTGGTGCTCCTCGACCGAAGCGAGAGCATGCTCATCGAAGACGTTGTGGTCGATGGTCCTGCGCGTCGAGTGTCGCGCGACACCCAGTTGCGGGAACTTCTCGAGTCTTCGCGGGATGCGTTCGCCTCGATCGCGGAGCGACACGACCTCGTGTGGCTCGGATTCGGAGACTCCACATCGACGCTCGATCCGATCGAGGGATCGCCGCTCGCGGATCCCGGCGCGGCCGATCAGGTGCGGACCAGGATGGCCCGGGCGATCGACGCGTCCCTCGAGACGGCTCGAGGCGGAACCATCTCCTCGATCGTGATCGTGAGCGATGGAAGAAGTCCAGACCATGCCGGCCGGGAACTCCTGCGTCGACTCGCCGACGAGGCGGTGCAAGTGTTCACGGTGCCACTCGGCTCGAAGGATCCCCTCGGCGACCTGGCGGTCGAGTCGGTGGAGGCGCCGGCCCGAGCCTTCATGCGAGACGAGATCCCCGTCGAGGTCCGACTCGCGTCGAGCGGATCGAGGGGATTCGATCGGATCGCGGTCCGGCTCGTCGACGAGTCGAGCGGTGAAGTCCTCGCCGAGCAGCAGGTCGATGCGGACTCGATCGCGGATCCGGTCGTGCTCGCGGCGAAGTCCGATCGCGCCGGACGTGTGCGTTGGCGGGTGGAGATATCCGCCGGCGACGGGCCGATGCTCGGCGACCTGGTCGCGGAGAACGATGCGAGATCCTTCGAGATCGACGTGATCGATCGACCCTTGCGCGTGCTCTACATCGACGGCTATCCGCGCTGGGAGTACCGCTACCTGAAGAACCTGCTCGTTCGGGAGCCGTCGATCGAGAGTTCGGTGATGCTCGTCTCGGCGGACCGCGACTTCGCGCAGGAGGGCAACCTGCCTCTGGCTCGGCTGCCGCGCAGTCCCGAGGAGTTCGCCGCCTACGACCTGCTGATCCTCGGCGACGTGCCGGCGGGGTTCTTCTCGCCCGAGCAGCACGAGATGATGCGGGAACTCGTGGCGGCCCGCGGCGCCGGGATGCTTGTGGTGGGAGGGCCCCGCTACGCGCCAAGGTCATGGGAGGACTCGGCGCTCGCGGAGATGCTTCCCTTCTCCGGACCATTGGCCATCGCGGCGATCGATCGCGACGTCTCGCTGCGGCCGACCGACGCGGCGCGTCGACTCGGGGTCCTTGGATGGGCCAGCGATGCGGAAGGCGGATTTCCCGAAGAGGTTTCGGATCCCCAGACGCTGTGGGCTCGACTCCGCTGGGCGCAGTCGATCGATCCGGATCGGCTCAAGCCCGCTGCGGAGACGCTGGCCGAGAGCGAGGCGGGTGATCCGCTGCTTGTGCGCATGCGCTACGGCGCCGGGCAGGTGCTGCATCTGGCCACCGACGAGACCTGGCGTTGGCGATATGGCCGCGGCGAGACGCTTCAGGAGCGATTCTGGATTCCGCTGCTTCGACTGCTCGGTCGAGACGCGATCGCCTCGGATGGAGCGTTGATCCACCTGCGCGCGGCACCTGCCTCGATTGCGCTCGGATCTCGGACGACGGTCGAACTCGAGATCGACGATGCGCGGGCGCTTGACCTCGAACTCGCCTCGATCGCGGTGACGGTCGAGCAGGCGGGCACCAAGGTCGGCGAGATCGAACTGCCGAGAACGGCTCCCGGACTCCACGCCGCCGCGTGGGCTCCCGAGTCGGTCGGGAGCTTCTCCCTCCGGATCGCCGAGCCGGAACTGCTTCGACTCGGTGGTGGACGGGCGGCGGCCGAGGTCGAGGTTGTTCGGCCTGACGACGAGTGGCGCATCCCCGAGGCCGATCACGCCGCGCTGGCGGCCTTGTCCGAGGCGACCGGTGGAGCGGTGGTCGGTGCGGACGCCGAGTCGATCCGGAACCTCGCCTCTCGGCTTCCCGACCGATCGGTCGTGGTGCCGATTCCGATCGTCGAACCGATCTGGGCGAGCCCGCTCGCCCTGATCGTGGCGCTTCTCCTTCTTCTCGCCGAGTGGATCGGTCGACGTCTGCTCCGATACGCCTGAGTCTCCCGTGGGATCCTGCCGAACCCCAAGCCTTGCTCGCCGCGAATCGACTTCACGATGAACCACCCGGATCCGAATGACCGACGCGAAGGACCCACCGATCGATCGGCGTCGCCGATCGATCCGGCGATCCGACGCCTGAAGGCGATCGCCGGTCGCGTCCGGGCCGTGGTGCTCTGCGAACGTCTGCTGCTTCTCGGCGCCTCGCTCGGCGGCATCGTGCTCGTGGCGGTGCTGGTCGATGCGGCGTTTCGATGGCCGATCGCGATTCGGCTCGCCATCCTCGCGGCGATCGTCGCCTTCGGATTCGAGTCGTTCCGACGATCGATTCTGCCGGTGATCCGATTCAGGCCGACGCCACTCGACATTGCGCTTCGCATCGAACGGCGAACGCCGTCGCTTTCGGGTCGACTGGCCGCGGCGGTCGACTTCGGGGTCGCCTCCATGGAGCGGAGCGAAGCCTCCCCGATCGTCGCCTCGGCGCTTGGATCGATGGCGTCCACGCTCGACGTCTCCAAGCTCAGCCTTCCGATCCGGACCGAACGGATCTGGAGAGCCATCGCCGCGATGGTGGTCGCGGGGATCGCGGTCGGAGTGCCCTCGGCGCTTCTTCCCGTCGAAGCCCGCATCGGCCTCGAGCGGACGCTGCTGCCATGGCGCGCTGCGCAATGGCCTGCCCGCACCGAACTCCGCTCGCTCGTCGAGGATGGTTCGGTCGCGGCCCGAGGCCGCCCGTTCGTGCTTGCGGCATCGCTCGAAAAGGGCGATCCGTCGCGGGAACGGGTCGAAGCGTCCTATCGAATCGAACGAGACGGCGAGAAGGGACCCTGGGAGCGCATCGTCCTCACCCGACAGCAGGATCGCCGCTTCGAGCGGCGCATCCCGAGCGACGCGGACTCGATCGAGTTCCTGTTCGAGACCGACGACTTCGAGACGCCCGTCGCCTCGGTGCGTCTCGTGACGCCTCCGGAGATCCTCGACGCCTCGATCGAGATCGAGGCCCCGGCCTACGCGTCCAGTGCTCGGCCACACCGACGATTCGAGCTCGGGCCCGGCACCGACCGCCGGGCCGCGGTGCCGGCGACCCAGCTCGCCGGAAGCCGCGCCACGCTCTCGCTCGAACTTTCGAAGCCCATGACCGCCCCGGAGACAGCGGCACTCGCCGAAGCGATGCCCGGCCTTCCCGGGGACGCGATGGTGCGTGCGGAGACATCGCCATCGCCTCGCTGGATCGTCGAGTGGACGCTCGAGGCGCCGGCGACGATCGAGCCGAGGCTTCGCGACGAGCACGGTCTCGAGTCGATCGGAGCACCAGCGTTTCGCATCGACGTCGTGGCCGACGAGCAGCCCTCGGTGGCGGTGCTCGATCCCGCACGCGACGAGAGCGTGCTGCCGACGGCGGTGATCGGGATCTCGGCGGAGGCGCGAGACGACGTGACGGTCGAATCGGCCTCGATCGTCGCTTCGCGCGGCGACCTCGCCGAACAGCCGATTTCGATCTCGATCGAGGAGCGTTCACCGCGGAGGAGGTTCGACTCGACCCTGTCGATCGAATCGCTCGGCGCGGCGGCCGGCGACATCGTCGAGATCGTCGCGACGGCGTCGGACGGCTATCCGGGCCGCGAGGCGGTGCGTTCGCAACCCCGAACGCTTCGAGTGGTCGGTGAAGCCGAGTTCTCGCGCCAGGTTCGCGACGAACTGGCGGCCATCCGACGGGCCGCCATCCGGATCGACGAGACGCAACAGACGATTCTCGAGCAGGCGGCGCGTCAGGACGAGGACGCGCCGTCGGCCCAGGCGCAGGTCTCGCAGCGTCTTTCGGCGGTTGCGGACGCGACTCGATCGATCTCCGATCGCCTCGCCCGCAATCGCCCCGAATCGACGCGAGATCCGGAACTCGTCTCCCAGGCGGCGAGGCGGATCGCCGAGGCGAGCGAGGCGTCACGACGTGCCGAGGCATCCCTTCGTGCGGACTCCGCTGGCGAGGAGGGCCAGGCCGGCAGTTCGGATGGCGAAGGCGACCAGGGCGAATCGGGTCGCGAGTCGAACGAGTCGAACGGGTCGGTCGAGGCGTTTCAGGCCTCGGCGGAGTCGGTCCGTCGCGAGGTGCAGGCGCTTGTGGCGCTGCTCGAGCAGGACGAGGACACCTGGTCGCTTCTTCGCGAGCTGGAGAATCTCGGCCGCGAGGTCGCGTCGCTCGAATCGGAGAGCCGCCAGCTCGGGGAGCAGACGGCGGGTCGAGGCCGCGACGAACTCGATCCGGCCCAGCGATCGGCCCTCGACGATCTCGCGAGACGTCAGGCCGAGGCGGCTTCGGCGGCGGAACGGATGGTCGAGGAGATCGTCGAACGTGCCGAGCGCGTCGAGGACCGCGATCGCGCCCAGGCCGAGGCGCTGCGCCAGGCCGCACAGGAGGCGCGACAGTCGCGACTCGAGCAGGAGATGCGGGAGGCGGCCCAGGAGCTCTCCGAGAACCGCACCGACGCGGCACAGCAGTCGCAGCAGTCCGCGCAGCAGTCGATCCAGCGGATGCAGCGCACCCTCGAGGACACTCGCAAGGTCCGCACCGAGACGCTTCGGCGCCTGATGACCGAGCTCGTCGAGTCGATCGAGGCGCTGATTCGTCGTGCGGAGTCCGAGTCGACCCAGCTTCGCGCGATCGTCGCGGACGGCCCCTCGTGGCCGGAGTCGATCCTGCGTGAGCGATCGAACTCCGCGGTCATGCTCGAGCGGAACACCCGATCCGTCGAAGCGCAGGCGACCGCGGGCGGCGAGGAGGCCGCGGAGGTCGCCCGATCGCTCGATCACGCAGCGTCGGCGCAGTCCCAGGCGATCGTCGAACTCCGTTCGGCG
>JBMSXH010000077.1:0-8642 GCA_049425445.1 Phycisphaerales bacterium
GGCAGCGACCGCTCCGTCGCGATCGATGCGCCCGGTTCGCGACTCGCGAGAGGTGTGATTCCGCGTGATTCCGCGCGCGACGAGCCCCTACACCCGCACCTTCATCCATCCGCCGTGCAGGAATCGCCACAGGAAGAGCGAGCCCCGCACGACGAGTTCCCCGCACAGGCCGATCCAGATTCCCGCGAGGCCGTAGCCCCAGTGGACGCCGAGCAGCCACGCGAGCGGAAGCCGGATGCCGTAGCTCGAGAGCACCGTGATCGCGAGCACCGCCTTGGTGTCGCCGACGCCCCGCAACGCCTGGCGCACCACCATCACCAGCGCGAAGAAGACCTGGACGAGCCCGCAGATGAAGAGGAGCTTCGGCACCTCCTCGAGATGGACGGGCTGATCGCTGATCACCTCCGTCAGCGGCCGGCCGAAGAACATGAAGGCGCCGCCCACGAGGCTCATGAAGCCGCATCCGAAGATGGTGCAGACGAGGATCGCCTTGCGGGCCATGGGTGGATTGCCCGCGCCGAGGTACTGCCCGGCGAGCGCTCCCGCGGCGGTGCCCATCGCGAAGCCGGGCAGGAAGCTGAACGCCTCCCACTGCACGGCGATGGTGTGCGCGCCGACGAGGCCCTCCTTCGGCGCGCCGTCGATCGCCTCGGCGATGGCGATGGCGCCGATGAAGGCGAGCACGAAGAAGTTCACGCTCCACATCGCGATCCCCTCGAGGAAGTTGGGGATGCCGATGCGGACCACTCGCCAGGCCATCGATCGCTCGGGCACCAGGGCGTGGCGACGGACCTTGAGGTCCTTGACGCCTCGCATCAGGACGATCGCGGTGAGGATGCCGCCCACCGCGTAGGCCGCCGCGGTGCCGCCGGCGATGCCGATCACGCCGTAGGCGCTCGGATCGATCGGGAGCCACGCGGGAAGCCGCTCGCCGAGCACCCGCAGTTCGACCCCCGAGAGCGCGATCGAGGCGACGACGTTGACGAGGTTGACGAGGACCGCGATCACCGAGGGCTTGACGGTGTCGCCGGCGCCGTGGAGCGCCATCGATCCGACCATCATCACGCCGCAGAGCGGCATCGAGAGGGCGAGGATCTGGGCGTACTGCACGCAGTAGACGGTCGCGTCGGCCGAGAGGCCCGAGGATCGCGCCAGCGGCGCGGCGCTGAGGACCATCGCCACGCCCACCACGAATCCCCAGACGAATCCGAGCGAGAGGGCCTGACCGGCGGCCCGTTCGGCGAGCGGCAGATCGCCCGCGCCCATCGCCCGCGCCACGATCGCCTGCCCGCCGATCCCGAGGCCGCTCATCGCGATCGCGATGAACCAGCCCACGAACGAGCCGATGCCGATCGCATCCATCGCGGGCGCGACCATCGATTCGGGCAGGCTTCCCGAGATGATCTTGTCGACGAGGCCGACGATCGCGGTGAGGGTCTGCTGCAGCAGCACCGGCACCGCGAGGATCGCGATCGCCGCGGGCAGCGACTTGCCCGCGAGACGACCCGAGCGGATCTGCCCCTTGGCGTCGGGCGCCGCCTCCTGCTCCCCGAGCACCATCAGCGGATCGAGCGCTTCGTCGGCACCGGCGGCGAAGTCGGTCCGGATCGGCGCCTTCGAGGCGAACGCGCCGTCGGGCACCGTGGTGGTTCGATCGACCGGTTCGCGGCTCGTCTCGTCGGGGGACAAGCCCGCGATTCTACGACGCGTTTCCGCCGATCCGCGGTTCGCTGCCGATCGTCGCGAGCGTGCCGTCGAGATCGGACGGCGAGCCGGCGCCGACCCAGGAGGCGGCCTCCTCGAGGCCGACCCGTCGCGCCAGCAGCGGCAGGGGATCGACCTCCCGACGCGCCAGCATGCCGAGGCCGTCGAGGGCAAGCCCGCGACCGGCGCCGTGGAGCGAGACCTCCAGTCGCTGCAGCGAGCGCAGGAGCGTCGGCAGCATCGGCTCCCAGGCGGATCCCGCGAGCGCGATCTGACCGCGTGGACGAATCATGCCGAGCGAGGCCTCGAGCGTCGGTGGCGTGGCGTCGAAGTCGACGACCGCATCCTGATCGCGCCGTCGGCCGGCCTCGCCGATCGGGCGGTGGGCAAGCGAGAGCCGCTCCGCCCGCGCGGCGGTCTGCGGATCGTCGGACAGGAGCCGCACCCGAGGATGGCGAAGCCGCAGCGCGAGCGTCGCCGCGATCGCCGCGACCCCTCGGCCGATCACGGTGATGAACGCGTCGCGGCCGAGCCCGAGCCGCCGCTCGAGCATCGAGGCGGTGCCGAGCAGCGGCGCGAACACCGCGCGATCGTCGTCGACGGCCTCTGGAATCTCGACGAGCTGCGCCGCGGGCATCGCGACCAGTTCCGCCAGCCCGCCATCCCGACCGAGGAGCCCTGCGACGGTCCGTTGGGGACATGCCGGGGAGAGCCCGTGCAGGCATGCGGGGCAGACGCCGCATGGGATCGCCGCGTCGGCCACCACCCGCGCCCCCGCGGCGGGACCTCGCTCGGATCGCTGCTCGACGATGCCGCAGAAGAGCGAGCCGGGCACGCCGGCGAAGCCGCGTCGTCGGGCGAAGTCGAGGTGGTCTTCGGCGGCCAGCAGCACTCGCCGCACCCGCACCAGCGTGTCGGGCGGGGCCGACGAGGGCGAAGGTCTCGCCGCGACCGCGGCTTCCGCTGAACCGGCGGCGATCAGGGCGGCCTTCACGGGCCGTCGCCGATGTTCTCGAACGGCTCGGGCTGGTAGGTCGACTCGAGTTCGTTCTCGTTCATGCCTCGCGGCGGCGCCGGTGTCTCGAAGGTGTACGACTTCCAGAAGGCGAGGCGTTCGAAGAAGGTCACCTTGCGGATGAAGGTCGGATAGAGGAAGACCTCCTCCGCCGCGAACGGCGCCGCGGTGGACGAGTACCACGCGAGCCAGGTGCGCCGATCGATGCCGAAGTCCTGTCCGGTGAGGAGACGAAGGCTGTCGGCGGCGGCGAGATTGATCACGAGTTCGCGGGCATCGAGCGCGACGCAGAGGGCCTGGAAGGCGCGGTCGCCGGGATACTGCGCCAAGGCGATCGCGAGTTCGACGCGGACGAGGGTGTCCTCGTTGTCGTCGACGAGGCGGATCCAGATCCGGTCGGCGACCGCGGGATCGTGCAGTCGCTGCAGCGATCTCGCCGCGGCGAGCCGGACCAGCGAGGAGGGGCTCGCGAGGAAGTCGGCGATCTTGCCCGCGTCCTTGGGATCGCCCCATCGGCCGAGGGCCTGCAGGGCCGTCGCCTTGACGAGCGGATCGGTCGGTTCGTCGACGTAGAGCCGGTAGAGGCGCACGTAGGGCTCGTCGCCGCCCCAGGGGGCGTTGGAGAGCAGCGAGAGTCCGCGTCGCTGGTTCTCGGGATCGTTCAGATCGCTCGCCCACGCGGCGGCCTGTGCCGGCGTGGGCGGGTTGAGGTCGGAGAAGAACGAGTCGACGTCGGACTGGATGGAGTCGCAGGCCGCGAACGGCAGCACGATCAGGAGGCTCGAGAGGGCGAGGACGCGACTCACGCGTGGACTCCACGGGAGCCGGTCGATGCCTCGCTGCTCGCCTTCCTGCGCTCGATCATGCGGTTCCGCCTCTGCCGCAACGATGCGGGCGCCTCGTCGCGCCCGGCCCATGGCGTACTCTACCGATCCGCCCGCAGGCGGTCGGGCCGCCCGCGACGGGTCGCGGCGCCCCCTCGCCATCCGTCGTTCCCTCGCGATCGTCACGACGCGCACCGAGCCCATGAGCGAACCCGATCACCATGATCCCACGGCGCCTCGCCTCCGCACGTTTTCGCTCGGCGAGACCGAGACCAACGCCTACCTCCTGAGCGGGGGCGCCGACGATCCCAAGGGCTGCTGGATCGTCGATCCGGGCGTCGATCCGTCGCGGCTCGTCGAGACGGTTCGTCGCGAGGGGCTCGAGCCTCGGGCGATCGTGCTCACCCACGCCCACTACGACCACATCGGCGGCGTCGACGAGGTCGAGCGGGCGTTCGGTCGCCTGCCGATCCATCTGCATGCCGCGGAGCAGGCGTTCTGCGAGGAGCCGATGCTCAACCTGTCGGTCTTCCGCGGCACGCCCATCGTGTGCCGAGCCCCGGACCACCTGCTCGCCGAGGGCGACGCGATCCCGCTCGGCTCCTGCCGCTTCCGCGTGCTGCATACCCCGGGCCACAGTCCGGGTTCGGTGTGCCTCGTCGACGACGCCCACGATGTGGCGATCGTGGGCGACCTCGTCTTCGCCGGGAGCATCGGCCGCACCGACTTCCCGACCTCGGATCCGGACGCGATGCGCCGTTCGCTCGCCCGCATCGTCGAGGAGTTGCCCGACAGCATGACGCTGCTGCCCGGGCATGGTCCCGCGACCACGCTCGGGGAAGAGCGACGACACAATCCATTCCTCCAGCCGGCGGCCCTGCGATGAGCGGTTCCAGCCCCATGCCCCGCACCCTGCGGCTCGGCCACAGCCCCGACCCGGACGACGCCTTCATGTGGTGGCCGCTCGAGGGCGACGCGGGCGAACCGCCGCCGGTGGTCGATCCGCGGTTTCGCTTCGAATGCGTGCCGCTCGACATCGAGAGCCTCAACCGACGCGCCGAGGAGGCCGCTCCGGCGGAACGCCTCGAGATCACCGCGCTCTCCTGCGCGGCGTACCCGCGGGTCGCGGATCGGTACCTGCTCACCGCCTGCGGCAGCAGCGTCGGCGAGGGATACGGGCCGAAGCTGGTGGCGAAGCCGGGGCGCGATCTCGAGTCGCTGCAGGGGGCGCGCATCGCGATACCCGGGCGACGCACGACCGCCTTCGTCACCTCGAGCCTGCTGCTCGGACCCGATCGCTTCACGCCGATCGAGATCGACTTCGATCGAATCGAGCAGGCGGTCGCGGCGGGCGAGGTCGATGCCGGCGTGGTGATCCACGAGGGGCAGCTCACCTTCGCACGGCACGGTCTCGAACTGCTCGTCGATCTCGGCGCGTGGTGGCGCGATCGCACCGGGCTGCCGCTTCCGCTCGGGGCCAACGCCGTCTCGCGTGCGCTCGCGGCGGAACTCGGCGATCGGGCCGCCGCGGAGCTCTCGGGACTGCTGCGGCGAAGCGTCGAACACGCCATGGAGCATCGCGAGGAGTCGATCCGGCGGGCGCTCGGCTTCGCCCGGGGACTCGAGGTCGAGCTCGCCGACGAGTTCGTCGGGCTCTACGTCAATCGATGGACCCTCGACTACGGCGCGGTCGGCCGGCGGGCGGTGGCGACGCTGCTCGGCGAGGCGGCGAAGGCCGGTCTGGTGCCGAGACTCGACGAGGTCGAGTTCCTCGGTCCGGAAGGCCGCGTGGCCGAGCCGATCGCGGCGGGGTGATCGAGGCGCGATCCGGGCGGTGGGTGTGAACGCCTCCGATATACTTCGCCGCTCTCGCGGGCCCGCCGCGCTTCGAGACCTCCGCCGGAACCACGCTCGCCGATGTCCCAGGCCGTTCCCCCTCTCACCGAGCACGGCTACGCGGCACCGACGGTCCGCCAGTTCGGCGTCTTCCTCGACAACAAGGTCGGCAAGCTCCTGGAACTGCTGCAGGCGTTCGAGGAGAGCGAGGTCGTCCACGTGCGGGCGATCTCGGTCTTCGACAGCTCCGATCACGCGGTGGTGCGGCTCATCTGCGACAACGCCGACGCGGCGCGGCAGCTGCTGCGGCGCAAGCAGTTCAGCTTCTCCGAGCTCGACCTGCTCGTCGTCGAGATCGACGAGAAGAAGACCCTGACCGCGTTGTGCCTCTATCTGCTCGGGGCCGAGCTCAACATCCGCTTCGCCTACCCCATCCTGCCGTCGCCGAAGGTGGAAGGCGCGGTGGCGCTCGCGGTGGACGACCACACCCTCGCGGGGCAGATCCTGCGGCGCAAGGGCTTCCGGCTGCTCGCGGAAGAGGAGTTGGGGTAGAGAAGAGGAGAAGAGGAGAGAGGAGAAAGGAGACGGACTTGGGTCAAGGCGCCCGCACCATGTGCAGCGCTTCGCCTTCCGGGTCCATCCCGTCCATCAGGTCCATGAACCCGCCCGCCGAGCGAAGCGAGCGACCACGCTGTGACGTGCCCCGTGACCGATCGCGCCCCCCGCGCCTCGCCTACGCGTCCGGCTCGGTCTTCACCACCTGCTTGGTCGCCGGGTCGTAGCGGTAGAGCGTGCCCGACTCCTCGCTCTTGCAGACCTTGTGGGTGCCGTCGCAGAAGGGGAAGTTCGCGGAGAGCCCGCACGCGCAGATGAAGACGGGCTTGTCCTGCGGATCGATGCGGATCGGTCCCGTCGCTTCGGTTCGGATGAGTCGGGCCATGGGTGGTCTCCTCGAGGGCGCGCGGGTCGTCGCGAGCGTCGAACTCGCGTGCCGGTGGGGATCGTTCAGCCGCCGGATGCGGATTCGCCCGATCCGGAATCCGTCGACGAGGCGTCGCCGTCGCCGCTGCTCGCGGCCTCGTCCTGCGTGGCGGAGGTCGAGGCCGGCGTGGTCTGGCCGAGCTTGATCGGCTTGTACTCGGAGTCCCGCTTGCGAACGATCGTCGCGCTTCGCAGCGCGTCGTCCATGCGCAGGCTCCGCGCGACGTCCTCGCCCTCGATCACGCGGCCGAAGACGGTGTACTCCTCGTCGAGGTGCGAGGTCGGCACCACCGTGATGTAGAACTGGCTCCCGGCGCTGTTGGGCTTCGCCTTGCCCGGACGCTCGGGATCGCTCGGCTTCGCCATCGCGAGCCGCCCGGCGAAGTGCTTCCGCTTGTCGCTTCGGGTGCTCTCGTCGGGAATGGTGTAGCCGGGGCCGCCCTGTCCCGCGGCGCCGGTCGCGCCGGCGAGGGTGTTGGGGTCGCCGCCCTGCGCCATGAAGCCCGGCAGCACGCGATGGAACCTGGTGCCGTCGTAGTAGCCGTTGCCGACGAGCTCGATGAAGTTGGCGACGGTGTACGGCGCCTGATCCTCGAAGAGCTCGAGCACGATCACGCCCTTGCCGGTCTCGAAGCGGACCTGCGGCAGATCGTTCTTCTCCGCCTCGGCCGCGAGGATCGCCTCCTCGACCGCCCACGCCTCGGCGAGCGTCTCGAGCTGCAGCTTCATCGCGGTCGCCTGGGAGGCGACGGTGGCGACGCCCTCGCCATCGGTCGGAATCTGCTCGAGCACCGCGAGCGCCTCCGCGAATCGATTGAGGTTCATGAGCATGCGGGCCTGGTCGATCATCGCCTCGGGCATGCCCGCGAGCGAGGGATCCGACAGCACCTCGAGCGCCGCATCCCAGCGATTGGCCTGGCCGCGGGCCTGCGCCCAGCGGCGTCGGATGGCGGCGTTGTCGGGCGAGCGATCGAGGATCGTCGCGAAGGCGGCATCGACGCGATCGTCCTCTCCGAGCCAGAGCGAGATCTGGAGATCGAGCACCGTGGGCCGCGCGTCGTCTGGATTCGCGGCGGCGAAGGCGTCGAGCTGTCCGCGAAGGGCGAGCAGTTCCTGACGCTCGGCGTTGCCGACGCCGCGGCGGCTCATCAGGTAGCGGGCGAGCTGGTCGAACTCCGCGCGAAGCGCGTCGAAGGAGTCGGCGGCGGGCGCCGAGTCCTGGGTCGCGGCGGCGAAGGATGCGGACAGGCCGAGGGGGGCCGCGAGCGCGGCGGCGAGAAGGATCGATCGCATGGTCACGAGATTCCAGAAGGGCCGTTCGAAACGGCGAAGCGTGGCGTCGAGCAGGAGGTTCTCAGGCGGGATAGGTCGCGGAGGTCTTGTCGGTCTCCCACACCGTCACCGATCGAAGGATTCCGCCGAGGGCGGCGATCGGTTCGCGGAGCCTTCCGAAGGACACCGCGGCGATGTGCTCGACCGAGGGGTTCAGCGTACGGAATTCCTCGCAGTCGAGGTTGAGGTGGCGGTGGTCGAAGCGGTCCACGACCTCGCGGCCGACGACCGCCTCGATCTCGGGCATGGACGGCCCGGTCGTCCCGTCGAGGGGGGTCTCGACGCAGGTCTCCACCTTGTAGTTGTGACCGTGGCCGTGCGGGTTGTTGCACTTCCCGAAGACCTCGCGATTGGCCTCGTCGTCGAGCCCTGCGGCATGGAGCCGGTGCGAGGCGGCGAACTCGAACCGCTGACGAAGCAGCACGGTGGAACGCTCGGTCACGGCGGGAGCCTCCGGGGTGCCGGGAGCTCCGGCGAGCCATTCGATGGCGTGGAAGGGCGTCAGGCGAAGCAGGAGCCCCGACAGGCGGACCGGAAGACGCCGGCCGAGCGTCGAGGCGGCCTCGAGAAGCAGGGGAACAGGCTCGTGCTCGCCGCGGCGGAAGGCGGCCTCGAACCGGGGCACGATCGCCTCTCGGACCGCGGCGTCGAGGTGCTGGATCCCGATCAGGTAGCCGGTGGTGGGATCGGGTTCACCCACGACCTCGACCTCGAGTTCGAAGGTGGCGACGAGCCCGGTCGGGGCGGGCAAGCCTCCGAACCCGCCGTGATGGGGCATGGGACTCGCGCCCCCGATCCAGAACCGCACCGCGCGGCGAAGTCGGATCGGCGCGGAGCGAACCGCGGGAGCGGACGAAGGATCGGAGTTCGACGGGGCCATCGCGAAGGGGGGAAGCGTAGGCGATGGGGGGAGCGGGAGGACAGCGGACGCGGCGGGTGGTGGATGGACG
>JBMSXH010000078.1:0-8538 GCA_049425445.1 Phycisphaerales bacterium
CTCCCGGAGTCCGCCATGTCCGCCACCCGCACCACCGCCCCCGTCTTCCACAACGTCCTCGAGATGATCGGGAACACCCCGATGCTCGAGCTTCGCAACCTCGACACCGGACCCTGCCGGCTCTTCGTGAAGATGGAGTCGTTGAATCCCGGGAACTCGATCAAGGACCGGATCGCCGTCGCGATGGTCGAGCGGGCCGAGCGCGAGGGGCACCTGAAGCCCGGCGGCCGGATCATCGAGGCGACCGCGGGCAACACCGGCCTCTCGCTCGCCCTCGTCGCGGGGCAGAAGGGCTACCGGCTGACCGTGGTCGTCCCCGACAAGATGAGCGACGAGAAGATCTCCCACCTTCGCGCCATGGGCGCCGAGGTCGTGCTCACCCGCTCCGATGTCGGCAAGGGACACCCCGAGTACTACCAGGACGTCGCGGCGCGACTCGCCCGCGAGGATCCCTCCGCGCACTTCATCAACCAGTTCGAGAATCCCGCCAATCCGCAGAGCCACTACGAGACCACCGGTCCCGAGATCTGGGCGCAGATGGAGGGCCGCCTCGACGCGTTCGTCGCGGGCGTCGGTTCCGGCGGCACGGTGAGCGGCGTCGGCAGATTCCTGAAGGAGCGGAACCCCGCGATCGAGATGGTGCTCGCCGATCCGGCGGGCTCGATCCTCGCCCCGAAGGTGAACGAAGGACGCGACGTGACCGCGGGCTCGTGGCTCGTCGAGGGGATCGGCGAGGACTTCGTGCCGGACATCCTCGACCTGTCGCTCGTCGACAAGGCCTACACGATCCCCGACGCCGAGGCGTTCCACACCGCGCGGGAGCTGCTCCGCAAGGAAGGCGTGCTTGCGGGCTCGAGCGTGGGCACCCTGCTCGCCGCGGCGCTGCGCTACTGCCGCGAGCAGACCGAGCCGAAGACCGTCGTCAGCCTCGTCTGCGACAACGGCGCGAAGTACCTCTCGAAGATGTTCAACGACTTCTGGATGATCGACCAGGGGTTCATCGAGCGGGAGACCTTCGGCGACCTGCGCGACCTGATCGCCCGCCGGCATCTCGATCGGGAGGACTACGTGCTCGGGCCCGACGTGCCGATCCACCAGGCGATCAAGCGCATGCGCATGTTCGGCGTGAGCCAGATGGCGGTGATGGGCGACGCCCCGCGGCCGATCGGCATCCTCGACGAGAGCGACATCCTGCTGGCGTTGACCAGCGACCGAAGCAACGCCGCGAAGCCGGTCCGCGACTTCATGACCACGCGGCTCGAGACGATCTCGCCGAAGGCCACGAGCGCCGACCTGATGCCGATCTTCCGGGCGGATCGCGTCGCGATCGTCGCGGACGAGAAGCACTTCTACGGGCTCATCACCAAGATCGACGTGATCAACTACCTGCGCAAGCAGCTGGCGTAGCGCCCGGACTGCACGCCCGCCACGCCGTCGACCCAAGCGACGCGGGCCGCCCCGAAGGACGGCCGACGACGCGTCACCGCAGCGGCCGCAACGGCAGCGGATCCCGGCGACGAAGCACGAGGGGAGCCGACTGTTCACCGACCCGCGACACCGCGCGGATCGAGACGACGTCCGCCGCCGCGTCCTCGACGCCGAGCGGCCACGCGTGCTCGCGGGCATCGCCCGGCAGGATCGTCGTGAGCCAACCGTCTCCAGTGCGCCGCTGCACCAGCCATCGTGCCGGCGGATCGCCCTCCGGCAACTCGAGCCGGAGCATGCCCGCGGCTTCGACGAGCCTCGCCTTCGGGCGCGGCGGCGCGCCGTCGAAGAGCCACGGCGATGCCGGCACGAGCGCGGGCGTCGCGAAGAGACGATCCGAGAGCAGCTCGCGCATGCCCTGTCGGTTCTCGAGCAGGCCGACCGCGGAGAAGAGCACCACGCCGTCCGCGACGGGGTGGGTCCGCACCTCCTCGATCTGGCCTTCGATCTCCTCCGGCGGCCATCCGCCGGCCTCCTCCACCCGGGTGAGATAGAGGCCCGGCCAGAGATGACGGTCGCGCACGTTCTCGCCGACCCACCAGTCGAGCAGCTTCGCGAACGGCTGGCCCTTCGAGTCGCGCGACCAGTAGAGCTGCGGGCTCGCGTAGTCGAGCCAGCCCGCACGCAGCCAGAGTCGGCTGTCGGCGTGCAGCGCCTCGTAGGTGTCCAATCCGACGACACCCTCGGGATGGCCGGGCCGCCAGATGCCGAACGGGCTGATCCCCACCAGCACCTGCGGATCGATCGCCTTCACCCGCTCGTACATCGACCGCACGAAGCCGTCGATGTTCCGTCGGCGCCAATCGTTGCGGGCCATCGTTCCGCCGCCGCCGCGATAGGCCGCGTACGAGGCTTCGTCGGGGAACTCGAGGCCCGTGATGGGATAGGGGTAGAAGTAGTCGTCGAGGTGCACGCCGTCGAGGTCGTAGCGGCGCACGAGATCCTCGATCACCGCGAGCGACAACTCCCGCGACTCCGCCATGCCTGGGTCGAGCCACAGTTCCTCGCCGTAGCGAACCACGAGCTCCGGCCGCCGCGACGAGACGTGGTTCGGCGCGGGGTTCGAGCGTGCCGAACGATGCCGCGCCCGGAACGGATTGATCCAGACATGCAGGTCGATCGCGCGAGCGTGGGCCTCGTCGATCCAGAACCGGAGCGGGTCGTAGGACGACGCAGCGCCCTCGCGGCCTACGAGGTACTCCGACCACGGCTCGCTGGGCGAGGCGTAGAGCGCATCGGCGGCCGGGCGAACCTGCAGCACGACCGCGTTGAGATGCAGATCGCGGCAGAGGTCGAGGATGCGGATCGCCTCCTGCCGCTGCGAGGCCGCATCGAGATCGCGGCGGCTCGGCCAGTCGATGTTGGCGACGGTGGCGACCCACAGCCCGCGGAACTCCTGCGGCACCGGCGGCACGTCCACCTGCGCAGGATCGACCTCCACCCAACCCGGATGCGGATCGTCGTGCGATCCGCACGCGGCGAGCGCGAGCGCCGCGACGCCGCCGAGAAGCCACGCAATGGTTCGGAGAAGCGACAAGGCCGTCAGCGTACGCGTGGGGGCGGTCCACTTCACGCGGCCCACTTCACGCGGTCGACGCTCGCTTCGCTCGGCGGGCGGTTTCGTGGACGGGGTGGGCGGAATGGACGGGATGGTCTCCGAACCGCGGAAGCGCCGCAGCCTGCGCAAGCGCCGCAGCCTGCGGCAGAAGATCGGAGTGGACACCGCGCTCCCTCTGCGTTGACGGCACGCCAACCGTTTGGGTGCCCGCGATGAGCGAACTGGAAGACGCCCGTTTCGTTCCGAGTCTCATGAAGACCCATCGGGCCCATCGCTTCAGGCTCGGACCACCGCGAAGTGCCGCACCGCGCCGCGGAAGATCCCCGCCCCCCGACTCGGCCCCTCGGGTCCGCCAGCCAAAGTCCATCCTCCACTTGCCGCTGAGACCCAGTCGCAATATCCTTCGGGACCCCTCCCCGACCGAGACTCCGACATGGCCGTGCCGACTGCAACTCCTGATCGCATCCCACTCTCCGTGCTCCGGCCCGGGGAACGGGCGGTGGTCGAGTTGACCGGACTCTCCGCCGACGAGGCGGCGTTGCTCAAGGCGATGGGGCTCTCGGATCGGGCCGAAGTGCGGATCTGCCGCTCCGGGAGCCCGTGCATCATCGAGGTCGCCCAGACCCGTCTGGGCCTCGCGGCCTCGGTGGCCTGTCGGATCTTCACGACGCCCTGCGGCGCCTCCTGCCCCGCCGCCGTCGACGCGGGCGGCCGAACCGCCGAGTGAGCCGCGAACGCGGAGGCGAGAGCCTCGCCGCGATCGAACGCCGACGATGGTGACCTCGCCCGCCTCCGACTCGACGACCGAATCGCGACCGCAACGGTTGACCACGCCGCGCGATCCCGCCGCGCCGCTTCGTCTCGCGATGATCGGCAATCCCAACACCGGGAAGACCACGCTCTTCAACCGGCTGTGCGGCGTGCGGGCGCGCACCGCGAACTTTCCGGGAAGCACCGTCGAGGCGCGACTTGGCCCGTGTTCGCTCGGTTCGCAGCGGCTCGAGCTGATCGACCTCCCCGGCAGCTACGGACTCGAACTCGACCTGCCCGAGTCGAAGCTCTGCCGCGACTGCCTCGAGGGCCGCCTCGAGGGCTTCCAGCCCGACGCGGTGCTCGCGGTGCTCGACGCGACGAACCTGCCGCGCAATCTGCAGTTCCTCGCCGCCGCGGCCCGCCCGGATCTCCCGATGGTGGTCGCCCTCAACATGATCGACGTCGCGGCGCGACGCGGGCTCTCGATCGACGCGACCAAGCTCGAGGCCCGCATCGGCAGTCCGGTGGTGCCGATCAGCGCCCGCTCCGGCAAGGGCGTGGATGAACTGCTCCGTGCGATCGATCGCGCGAAGCCGCCCGAGCACCCCTGCCCCGATCGGCCCGGCCGCAGCGACGCCTGCGCCGAGTGGGCGAGCCGCATGGTCGCGGAGAGCGTGGGCGGGGCCGCGAGCGAGGGTTCGCCGCGCGACACCTTCCGAGACCGCCTCGATCGCGCGTTCACCCATCCGGTGCTCGGACTCGTCGTCTTCGCGGCCATGATGCTCGGCCTCTTCACCACGATCTTCTCGCTCGCCTCGGTCCCGATGGACCTGATCGACGTGCTCTTCGCCTCGCTCGGCGACGCCGCCCGCGCCGCGATCCCGGCAGGCCCGATCGCCGATCTCGTGGCCGACGGCATCGTCGGCGGCATCGCGGGCACGGTGGTCTTCCTCCCGCAGATCTGCCTGCTCTTCTTCCTGCTCTCGCTCCTCGAGGACACCGGCTACCTCGCCCGCGCCGCGTTCGTGATGGACCGGCTGATGTGCAAGGTGGGCCTGCCCGGGCAGGCGTTCATTCCCCTGCTCTCGAGCCACGCCTGCGCGCTGCCGGGCATCATGAGCACGCGGCTCATCCCCGATCGGCACGATCGCCTCGCGACGATCCTCGTCGCCCCGTTCATGAGCTGCTCGGCGCGGCTGCCCGTCTACGTGCTGCTGACGACGCTGCTCTTCCCCGACAGCCCGCTTCGGGCAAGCCTGGCGCTTGCAGGCTGCTATCTGCTCGGCGCGGTCGCAGGCCTTGCCTCGGCCTGGCTGGTGCGGAAGACGCTGCTCAAGGGCCGTTCGCGTCCGATGGTCCTCGAACTGCCCCCGTACCGCCTGCCGTCGATCCGCACCGCGGCGCTCGCCACCTGGGACCGTGCGACCGTCTTCCTCAAGAACGCCGGCACGGTGATCCTCGCGATCTGCGTGGTGATGTGGTGGCTGAGCGCGTATCCGGTCGCGGCCACGCCGCCCGAGGCCGAGGTGCTTCGTGCCGAGGCGACAGCGGTCGAGTCCTCGGCCGGATCCGTCGATGCCGGAGAAGAAGCCGCGGCGATGTTCGCCGAGGCCGATGCCATCGAGGCCCGCGCGCAGCAGGCCGGAAGCTTCGCGGGCCGCCTCGGCCGCACCATGCAGCCGGTCTTCGCGCCCATCGGCTACGACGCGAACCTCACCGTCGCGGTGCTGACGAGCTTTCTCGCGCGGGAGGTCTTCGTCTCGACGATGGCGGTGCTCACCGGCGCCGACGATCCCGACGACGAGGACGGCGTCGTCGAGGCGGTCAAGCGATCGACGCGGCCCGACGGCTCGCCAGTCTTCACGACGGCGACGAGCGCGAGCCTCCTGGTCTTCTTCGTGCTGGCGATGCAGTGCCTTCCGACCCTCGCGGTCACCCGCCGCGAGACCGGCGGCTGGCGATGGGCGGGCCTGCAGCTCGCGTGGATGACGGCGCTGGCGTACTCGGCGGCCTTCATCGCCTACCACGGCCTGCAGTGGGCGGGGTTCGCATGAGCGATGCCGCGACCGGCGCCCTGGCCTCCGGCACGGAGGCGGCCATGTCGATTCCCCTTGGGGACTGGCAGTTCTGGGTGGTCTCGCTGATCGCGCTCGCGGGCGTGGCGCTCGTGGTCCGACCGCTGTTCGCCTCGAAGTCGACGACGCCGGCCTGCGGCGGCTGCGCGAAGTCCGCGCCCGCGAAGGCGCGTCATGCGACGCTGACCATCGAGGGCGAGCGTCCGACGTAGCGCCGCGGATTCTCGGAGATCGCCGCCGCGACGCCGCCCGATCCGCTCCACCGCATCCGCTACCCTCCGAACCCTGCGATCCGGCTCGGATCGCGTCGCCAAGCCCCATCGTGCATTCGCGCGAGATCCTCCGGAGGACCGCTCCCGTGATCGCTCCGCCATCGTCGACCGCCACTGCCGCCGAGGCCGCCGCCGTCACGAGCTACGGCATCCCTGAGGATCCGGCCGACCTCTCCCAGTGGGCGGCGTGGCTCGAGTCCAACGGCATCGACCTCGCCATCGACGCGGTGAAGGTGCTGACGCTCCTCTTCGGCGCCTGGCTCCTGTCCCGGTGGATCTCCGGGGTGATCCGACGTCGCGCCGAACGGTCGACCCGACTCGATCCGACCCTGACGATCTTCTTCTCGAACGTCGTGCGATGGGCGATCCTCGCCTTCGCGATCGTCGCGGCGCTGGGCATCTTCGGCATCGAGACCACCAGCTTCGCCGCGCTGATCGCGGCGGTCGGCCTCGCGGTCAGCCTCGGCTTCCAGGGCACGCTCGGCCATCTCGCGGCGGGCGTGATGCTGCTCGTCTTCCGGCCCTTCAAGGTCGGCGACGCCGTCAAGATCGGCGGCAACTCGGGGACGGTCCGCGAGATCGATCTCTTCGCCACCGTCATCGACACCTCGGACAATCGGCGACTCATCGTGCCGAACGGGTCGGTCTTCGGCAACACGATCGAGAACATCAGCCACAACACCGAACGCCGCATCGACGTCGTGGTGGGCACCGCCTACGGCGCGGACCTCGAGCGGACCCGCGCGATCCTGCTCGCGGCGGCGGCGGCGCTGCCGCAGCGGATCGCCGACCGCGATCCCGACGTCGCGCTCGACGAACTCGCCGCCAGTTCGGTGAACTGGTCGATTCGGGTCTGGGTGGCCTCGACCGATGTGCGCGACGGCAAGGACCATCTGCTGGCCGGCTGCAAGAGGGCGCTCGACGAGGCGGCGATCGGAATCCCCTTCCCGCAGATCGAGGTGCACATGGCCGCACGATCCGGCGCCATGTGAACCGGCGCGGAGGCTTCGTCCGACTATCCTCGCGGTCCCTCCGCAGGCCCGCATGGACGAATCAGCCTTCCTCAAGACCCTCGGCGTGATGGTGATCGGCGCCACCGCGCTGATCCTGCTTCTGCGCCGACTCGGATTGCCGGCGATCGTCCTGTGCATCGGCGCGGGCCTCGCGATCGGTCCGGTGCTCGGACTCGTCTCGTTCGAGGAGCCTCCGGCTGCTTCCGCCCTCGAGGAGGGCGCCGCCGCCGGGATGGTTCCGGAGTCCGACCTGCCTCCCGAGGACGGAACGGCCGATGCGTCGCCGTCGAAGCCGGGGTCCATCGCCCATCAGATCGAGCAGATCTCGCACCTCGGGATCGTCCTGCTCCTCTTCCTCGTCGGCCTCGAACTCTCCTTCGATCGCATACGCGATCTCGGGCGCGTGACGCTCATCGCCGGCGTCGGCCAGATCGTGCTGACCTTCGTCGCGGGGTGCGCCATCGTCCTGGTGCTGGCGCCGCTGGCCGGGCTCTCGACGGCCGAATCCTTCCTGCTCGCGGCGGCCATGGTCTTCTCGAGCACCGTGGTGGTGGTTCGACTCCTCGAGCAGCGAGGCGAACTCTCCTCGCTGCACGGCCGCATCGCGGTCGGCGTGCTGCTGCTGCAGGACCTCGCGGTGATCCTCGGCATGACGGTGCTGCACGGATTCGACGGCGACGGCGAAGCCGCGTCGCCAGGGATCGCCCAGGCCCTCGCCAAGATGCCCATGGCCTTTCTGGGCATGGCGGTGCTGCTCGGACTCGCGGTGCTCGCCTCGAAGTACCTCCTCGATCGACCGTTCGCGTGGGCGGCGCGGAACGGGCAGACCCTCACCGTCTGGGGCATCGCCTGGTGCCTCGCCTTCGTCGGGCTCGCGAGCGTGCTCGGGCTCTCGGCGGAGATCGGTGCGTTTCTCGCCGGAATCTCCCTCGCGCAGCTTCCCTGCGCGCACGACCTTGCGCGGCGGCTGCAGCCGCTGATGGCCTTCTTCATCGCCTTGTTCTTCGTCTCGCTCGGCGCGGGCATGGATCTCGCCGAGGCGATCTCGGTGTGGCCGGCGGCGCTGGCGCTTGGCGGCTTCGTGCTGCTCGTGAAGCCCGCGATCGTGGCGTGGCTCGTCGCACGCTGCGGATACGGCGAACGAACCGCCCTCCTGTCGGGCATCTCGCTCGGCCAGATCAGCGAGTTCAGCTTCATCCTGGCCGCGATGGCCCACGAGACGGAGCTCCTCGGCGACGAGGGGCTGGCCCTGATCGGCCTGGTCGGCATCGCGTCCATCGTCGTCTCCGCCGCGACGATCGGACGCGCCGCCCCCGTCGCGGGCGCGCTGCAGCGGCGAGGACTGCTCCGCTGGCTCCGGGCGACGCCCGAGCCGGAGCATT
>JBMSXH010000079.1:0-8532 GCA_049425445.1 Phycisphaerales bacterium
GTCAAGTCCCGGGAGCCGCGCCCCGAACGCACCACTCGCAGGCGAGACGCCGCGGTCCATCGAGGGCCCCGCTATCATGCCGACCTCCTTTTTTTGAGCCCGAACGCGGCGATTCCACCCCATGGCCAAGGCGACCCTCGACCCCACGACCGCGCTTCCCAAGATCGACCGCTGCGGCGATCTCCACCATCGCCCGCGGGTGCTGCTCGGCAAGACCGGCCTCGACGGCCATGACCGTGGCGTGAAGCTGATCGCGAGGCTCCTCCGCGACAGCGGAGCGCACGTCATCTACTCGGGGCTCTGGCAGACCCCGCGAAGCCTTGCGATCTCCGCCCGCGACGAGGACGTCGACGTCGTGGCGTGCTCGATGATGAGCAACTCGCACCTCGTGCTGGTGCCTCGCCTGATCGAGGAGTGCGCGAAGGTCGGACGTCCCGATCTCGTCGTCAACGTCGGCGGCATCATTCCCCAGGAGGATGTGCCGAAGCTGCTCGCCGCCGGCGTGCATCGGGTCTACCACACCGGCACCCCGATGGAGGAGATCGTCGAGAGCGTCCGCGAGGCGACGAAGCCCTACGGCGACGTGCCGTCCGATCATCCGACGGCGAGGCTCGCCCGCGCGATCAGCCGAGTCTGGCACGGCGAGTCGGTGGACGCGCCCCGCAAGCGGCCCCGCCGGGTGATCGGCATCACCGGAAGCCCCGGCGCCGGCAAGAGCACCCTCGTCGCGGCGATGGCGGCGGAGGCCGCGCGTCGCGGCGGTTCGATGGCGGTGATCGCGTTCGACCCCATGAGCCCCATCACCGGCGGCGCGCTGCTCGGCGATCGTCTGCGCGTCGACTTCAACGCCGTCGACGAGAAGGTCTTCTACCGGAGCCTCGCGATCGTGGGCGAGGACTACACGCGGCTTCCGGACCTGATCGAGATGATCGGCGGCGCGGGCTTCGACACGCTCATCGTCGAGACGGTCGGTGCGGGCCAGAACGACGTCGCGATCCGCGAACACGTCGACACCACCGCCGTGGTGACGGTGCCGGGCATGGGCGACGCGGTGCAGATGGACAAGGCCGGCATCCTCGAGATCGCGGACCTCTTCGTCGCGAACAAGGCCGATCACGCCGGCGAGAGCAAGTTGATGCGGGAACTGCTCGACATCGCCGCGGGCCGACCGATCTTCGAGACGGTGGCCACCGAGGGCCGGGGCGTCGTCGAACTGCTCGAACACCTGACCGCCTGACCTTCCGCGAGCCGCGGCCGTGACCATCGAAGTTCTCCTCATCAGCCTCGGCATCGTCGGGGCCCGGATCCTCGACGTCACGCTGGGCACGCTGCGCACCGTGGCGGTCATCCACGGCCGCCGCGGGGCAGCGTTCCTGCTCGGCTTCGTCGAGGTCCTGATCTGGGTGCTTGTCGTGAGCGGCGTGATCTCGACGGTGAAGGAGAATCCCTGGTTCGCGATCGCGTATGCGCTGGGCTTCGCGACGGGGAACTACCTCGGCATCACGCTCGAAGGGCGGTTCGCCTTCGGCAAGCAGGTGGTGCGGGTGTTCACTCGACATGGTTCCGAAATCGCCTCGCACCTGCGTTCCGAGAAGGTGCCCGTCACCGAGTTCGACGGCCGCGGCAAGGATGGCCCGATCTCGATGCTCTTCATCGAACTCGGCCGCCGCGACGCGTCGCGCATGCTTGCGAAGATCCGAGAGCTCGATCCCCACTGCTACTACGTCGTCGACGACATCCGCCTCGCGTCGCTTGCCGGTCCGGCGAGCCAGTCGAGCGATGCCAACAGCGCGGTGAAGCGCAAGTGAACCTCGACGAGACGAACTCTCCATCGGGCATTCGAGTGTCGCCGGCGAACCTCGACGAACCCCGCGACGCCGACGCGATTCTCGCGCTCCTGCGGGCGTTCGCGCAGGAGCCGGTCTCGGGCGGCCGCGACCTTCCGACCGACGTGCAGGCGCGTCTCATCGACGGAATGCGTCGGCATCCGGTCTCCCGCAACTGGCTCGCGTGGGACGACTCGACCTCGCCGCCCACGCCCGTCGGGTGCGCCATCTGCCAGATCGGCTTCTCGACGTTCCTTGCCAAGGCGACGCTCAACCTCCACGATCTCTTCGTGCTCGCGAGCCATCGCGATCGCGGCGTCGGTCGCCTGCTGATGGACGCGTTGCACGACGCCGCCGAACGGCTCGGCTGCGGCAAGGTGACGCTCGAAGTCAATCGCGACAACGTGGACGGCCAACGGTTCTACCGCCGCCTCGGCTACGGCGACGGACAACCCGGCGATCGCGGCGACGGCGTGTGGTTCTGGTCGCGGAAGATGTGACTGCCGCGTCGGCCTACCACCGCGCGACGAATCCGCCGGTCATCCACTTGCTCGACTCGACCGAGGCGCACACCACCCGCTGCCCCGCGCGAAGCTCACCCGAGCGAGCCATCTCGTCGAGATGGACGAGCACCGCGGCGCCGCCGCAGTAGCCGCTCTCGGCGCAACGGAAGCGGATCCGGTCTGCGGGAATGCCTTCGCGCCGCGACGCCGCGGACTCGAAGAGCTGCGTGGTCGGCGTGGAGAAGACGAAGTGGTCGATGTCGCCGCGGGAGAGCCCGAGCCTCGCGAGCAGTCGTTCGGTGCCTGCTTCGAGCGTCTCGACGGCGAGCCGATCGACGGCCTCGAAGTCCTGGTCGAGGTGATGCATGCCCGCGAGAATCGCCTCGGTCGGTTCGCAGGCGGCACGTCGAAGATCACCCGCCCCGAGTCCGGCGGTCATCGCGGGGGGCAGCGATCCGCCGGTCGACTCGACGTGCGTCCCGAGCAGCTCGTGACCGGCCACGTCGGCATCCTCGCCTCGAAGGACCATCGCCCCGGCCCCGTCGGAGAGGATCCAGCGCAGCAGCGCCTGCGATCTCGTGAGGCTCGGCTGATGCAGGAAGGCGGCGCGGAGATAGAAGCCCGAGAGCTGGCTGTAGGCGACGACCGCGGTGCGATGGCGGCCGGTCCGCAGCGCGTCGAAGGCGACTTCGACGGCCTTGCCGACGCCCGAGCAGTTGGAGTGGATCGAGAGTTCGGCGCACCGCTCGATGCCGAGCTTCTGCTGCAGCACCACGCTGCCCGGCGGCGTGCCGTGATCGAGGAATGGCGCCGCGAGCACGAGCAGGTCGACGTCCTCGGGCGCCACCGATGCATCCTCCATCGCCGCGACGCACGCCTCCTTCGCGAGGTCCGTGAAGTCGTGGGTCAGGAGGCCAGTGGCCCGATCGATCGCGAAGTGCCGCCGCCGCACCCCGCTCTGTTCGGCGACTCGCGGGCCGACCCGTTCCGCGAAGCGACGGACCGTCGCGGGGGCGTCGGCGAGCTCGCCCAGCACCGCCTCGATCTCGTCCGTCGCAACCGGCGGGCCGGGAAGGAAGGAGCCAGTGCCAAGGATGGCGACACGTCGAAGGGCGTTCATGGGGCGGGGCTCCTGAGGCGCGACGTCAAGAACCGGCAGCAGGCTGCCCCGGTCAGCGGCGGTGAAACCGTAGTCGAGCGCTCCATGCCTGCGCCAAGGAGACTCGAGGATCGGTGGACCAAGCCGGGCTCGCGACCTTCCGGCACCCCGCGGGCGCGTACTCGTGACCTGCTCGACCTTGCCACGACCCCGCTTTCGTACACTGCGGGACTTTCGATTCCCCGGAGCCATCCCCGAGCCAGCCATGACCACGACCGCCGTCGATCCCTCCTGCTTCACCACCCTTCCCCGCCACGAGAATCAGGCCCTCGGCATCGGCCGCTTCGCGATCGACTTCATGAACGGCACGATCGGCAAGCCCGATCCGGCAGTGCTCGAGCGGACGCTTCTCTTCCACATCGACGCGACGCTCTGCGGGGTGAGTGCGATCGCCCTCGGCACCAACGCCCCGCTGGTCCTGCGACAGGAGGCGCTCGAGTACCCGCGGCCCGATGGCGTCTGCTTCCTGGGCTCGACCACGCCGGTCGCGCCGGAGAAGGCGATCCTCGCCGACTCGAACGCGGTGCGCGAATGGGACTCCAACGGCACGAACTTCGGCTTCAACCCGGCGCTCGGCCACACCGCCGGCGAGTTCGGCCACAACGACTTCTACGCGGTGCCGCTTGCCGCGGCGCAACTCGCGGGCCGCGACGGCGCGTTCGCGCTGCGGGGCATGGTGCTGCTCGACGAGATCCGCGGCCGCCTCGCCGAGGTCTTCAGCCTGAAGACCTACAAGATCGACCACGTCCTGCACGGCGCCATCGCCTCCGCGGCGACCTACGGCGCCATGCTCGGCGCGACCGCCGAGCAGATCGAGTCGGCGATCGGCATGGTGGTGGCCCACCATGTCCCCTTCCGGGCGATCCGCGCCGGCAAGCAGCTCTCCGACAGCAAGGGCGCCTCGGCGGCGATCTCGACCGAGGCGGCGATCGTCTGCATGCAGCGCTCGATGCGCGGATTCCTCGGCCCCCGCGACATCTTCCGCAACCCCGAGGCGGTCTTCCGGCTCTTCGAGAAGACCTCCGGAGACTGCCCGTTCGATCTCGTGCTCGCCCACTCCGGCCGCGACTTCGCGGTGATGGGCATGCACTTCAAGCTCGGCCTCTACGAGCACCAGTCCGCCGGCGCGCTGCAGGGCCTCGTCGATCTCCTCTTGAAGCATCCCGAGATCGCCGCGAGCGCCGACGCGATCAAGAGCATCAAGATCGTCGCGTACGAGCCCGCGTTCGGCATCATCGGCGATCCGGCCAAGCGTGATCCCCGCACAAGGCAAAGCGCCGACCACTCGATGGTCTACATCGTGTCGACGAAGCTCCGCAAGGCGATCGAGGCCGTGGCATCCGGCGGCCTTGCCAAGGACAACGATGCGCTCTGGAAGCGGCTGATCCTCGAGCCCCACGACTACGACGAGAAGGCGATCCACCATCCCGTGACCCGCTCGCTCATGGCGAAGATCGACTTCGCCCACGGCGGCCCGGAGTACGACCGACGCTACCCCGACGGCATCCCGACCTCGATCGTGGTGACGCTCGCCGACGGCCGCACCTTCGACAGCGGCCTGGTGATGTATCCCTCCGGCCACGCCCGCAACACGAGCGCCGACCTCAAGGGCATCCTCGCGAACAAGTTCGAGGTGCTCGGCCGCCTCGCGATGGACGATCCCAAGCCGCTCATCGCGAAGTTGCACGAGCTACCGAGCCTCGATGCCAACGCGCTGCGGTCGATCCAGCACTTCGCGATCGCGGATCGGGGACGGTTCGAGTAGCGACTGGCGAGAGGGTGCATCGCGGGCCTCTCGCACGAACACGGACGTTTTCGCGCTCTGGCCCGCTCGAGCCTCGATCGCGGCTTGGGGTCGACCCGTCCGCGACCCGCGTGCCAGTTCGCGGCGCCGAACCAGAACCCGCCTCAGTCGTCGATCACCCCGAAGATCATCAGCAGCATCGCCACGATCCCCAAGACCGGATAGAGCATCACCAGGATGCCCGGCAGATCGATCAGGTACCGCGAGATCGGCACCCCCCGAAACGCTTCGCGAAGCGTCGATCGCATGGTCGGCACGGCTCGCGTCGTGGCATCCGCACCGCACTCCGGGCAGAGGCTCGTCGGATCACGATCGTCGAGGCCGGTGGCCGGATAGCCGCATCGCGCGCAGCGGTTCTGGTCCTGCGAACGCAGGGCCCCCACCATGCACCACCGGAAGCCCGCGAAGAAGATCGCCGCAAGCCACAGCATCAACGCCCCGAACGAGTTCGCGTAGTCGGTGATCGAACCGATCTTGTAAGGCTCCCCTCCGGTGTAGGCGGCCATCCGAATCACGATCGCGACCGCGATCGCCGTCGGCCACATCCAGTCGCGGAACCGAAGGCGAAGCACCTGCCACGCGCTGCGGCAGTCGAAGTCGGGCGGTTCCTTGGGCATCGCGGGTCCGTTCCCCGAGCCTCAGGCGCTCTCGCCGTGGGCCCGGAGCGACGCGAGCAGCGCATCGACCTGCTCGGGGCTGCCCATCGCGATCGGCGTGCGCTCGTGGAGCTTCGAGGGCTTCAGGTCGAGCGTGCGCTTGAGTCCGCTGTAGGCCATGCCGCCGGCCTGCTCGATGATGAAGGCGAGCGGATTCGCCTCGTAGAGCATGCGGATCTTGCCGCCGGGCTGCTTCGCGGTGGGCGGGTAGAGGAACACGCCGCCGTTGAGGAGCGTGCGATGCACGTCCGCGACCATCGACCCGATGTAGCGGCTCGAGTAGCCCTGCCCCTTCGCCTCGTCGAGGAAGGCTCGATAGCCCTGCGGGAACTGCGACGCGTAGGCCTCGTTGACGGAGTAGGTCTTCGCGTTCCGAGGGATGCGGACCCCGCGCCGCACGAGCAGGAAGCTGCCCACCGACTGGTCGAGCACGAACATGTCGACGCCCGATCCGGTCGTGAGCACCATCACGGTGGCGGAGCCGTAGAGGATGTAGCCCGCGGCGACCTGATCGCGCCCGGGTTGGCAGACCGTCTCCACGCTGCCCTTGATGGTCGGGTCGTTCCGGAGGATCGTGAAGATCGTGCCGACCGGGATGGCGCAGTCGAGGTTGCTCGAGCCGTCGAGCGGATCGAAGAGCACGCAGTACTTCCCGCCCTCGCTGCCGCGGCGCAGGATCGTCGGCTCCTCGTCCTCCTCCGAGGCGAGCACCGCGATGCTCACCCGGTCGCCGAGGCACTTCATGATGACCTCGTTGGCGATGACGTCGAGCTTCTGCTGGCCCTCGCCCTGCACGTTGGTGGTGCCGAACGCGCCGAGCACGTCCTCGAGGTTCGCGCGGCGGACCTTCGCCGCGATCGCCTTCCCGGCGAGGCTGATCGCCGAGATGATCATCGAGAAGTCGCCGCTTGCACCGGGGTGCCGCCGCTCCTCCTGAAGGATGTGGGCCTGGATCGAGGTGAGGTTGTCGCGGACGATGTCCGCGTGGGGGCGGTCCTGCATCGATCGAACTCGCCTGAGGCGCCCGAGGCCGAAGCGCGGGTCGCCGGTATCATCCGCCCCCTTCGGAACGCCCGAAGCGGCCGGAGCGGGATCTTCGCAGATCTCATCGGCCCGCCCGAGCCTCCCGTCCAACCCCTGCCCCGGATCGGCCCGGGTTCGATTCCCGGACCCTCATCGACCCTTCTTCGAGACCTCGGAGCCCGCCATGTCCGACGACCGCACGCCCGTGATCCTCGCCGCTCGCCGCACCCCGATCGGCCGCTTCATGGGCGGCCTGAGCCGGGTTCCGGCACCGGAGCTCGGCGCCATCGCGATCTCCGCGGCGATGCAGGACGCGAAGCTCGACCAGTCCGCCGTCGAGGAGGTCTTCATGGGCTGCGTGCTGCAGGCCGGCGTCGGGCAGAACCCCGCACGGCAGGCGGCGCTCAAGGCGGGCATCCACCACGACGTCACCGCGGTCACCGTCAACAAGGTCTGCGGTTCGGGGCTCGAGAGCGTGATGCTCGCGGCTCGCGCCATCAAGGCCGGCGACATCTCGGTCGCGATCGCCGGCGGCATGGAGAACATGGATCTCGCCCCGCACTTCATGCACGTCCGCAACGGCGTGAAGTACGGCCCCGCGACGATGCACGACCACATGGCCTTCGACGGCCTCACCTGCGCGTTCGAGCAGTGGCCGATGGGGAACGCCGCGGAGTGGATCGCGGGCGCCCACGGCGTTTCCCGCGAAGAGCAGGACCGCTTCAGCGCCGAGAGCCACCAGCGAGCCGAGGCCGCCTGGGCCAAGGGCTTCTTCGAGGGCGAGGTCGTCCCGCTCTCCGCCGAGCAGTGCAAGGCGAAGGAAGGCGTCTCGCGCGACGAGGGCTTCCGGCCCGGGTCGAGCGCCGAGGCGCTCGCCAAGCTGCGGCCCGCCTTCACGAAGGACGGCTGCGTGACCGCCGGCAATGCGAGCCAGATCTCGGACGGCGCTGCGGCGGTCGTGGTGACGAGCCTCGCCAAGGCGAAGGAACTCGGCGCCACGCCGATCGCGACGATCGTCGACTACAACACCGCCGGCCTTCCTCCCAAGGAGCTCTTCTTCGCTCCGGCGGTCGGCATCGAGCGGCTTCTGAAGAAGCATGGGCTGACGGTCGCCGACATCGACCTCTTCGAGATCAACGAGGCGTTCGCGGCGCAGGTCCTCGCCGACATCAAGCACCTCGGCGTGCCCGAGGACAAGCTCAACGTCTGCGGCGGCGGCATCGCGCTCGGCCATCCCATCGGCGCAAGCGGCGCTCGCGTGCTCGTGACCCTGCTGCACCAGCTCGCCCGCACCGGCGGCAAGACGGGCATCTGCAGCCTCTGCCTCGGCGGCGGCAACGCGGTGAGCATGCTCGTTCGACGCTGACCCGACGACGATCGCGACCAGCCTCGGCACGTCGGGCGATCTTCGGAAGGTCCGGGCACCACCGCCGCCCGAGCACGCATCAGCCCTGGTCTGCCGAATCCGCGAGCAGATCGTTCGACAGGCCGAACGGCACGTCGCCACAGACGGGGTGATCCGTCTCCGCTCGAAGCCAGAGGCTTCGCCAACGGCCGTCGG
>JBMSXH010000080.1:0-8507 GCA_049425445.1 Phycisphaerales bacterium
GCGTCAGTGTGAGTCCGAAATCGGAAGAGTCGAGAGCGATGCGTCGACGAACTTTGAGGGCAACTGACCCTTGCGCTCGAGTCGAATCGCGATCGCGGGCGGAAAGTTCCCGAGGATCAGTTCACGGCGCCCGGAGAGGCGCCGGTGAAGAAGCTTGCCAACGGCCTCGATCCGACGAAGGCGTCGGCGGGTGTGCGCGGAACTCACTCCGGATCTCGCCACGCGAACGCCGGCATACTCGAAGTACGTGAGCGTTCCGCCATCGGCGAGCAGCGAGAGCATGCGGCAATCTGCTGGAGCGACTCGCAGAACACCGGGTTCAACTCGACGACGTCCGCCGAATCGCGAGAGCCGAGCGAGGAGAGGACCGCCTTGGTGACGGCACCCGTGCCGGCGCCGACCTCAAGCACCTTGACGGGCCGGTCGGCGCTGACTTCGCGGTGGCGACGGAGCGGCTTGGCCAAGGCCTTCGCGAGAAGCGGCGAAGAAGGCCAGACCGCGCCGACGTGATGGAAGTTCCGGACGGCCTGGCTGACGAAGGTGATCATGCGTGCGATGGAGCGGGGCGGAAGATGGCCAAGGCCTCGGGGCCAGCGGCGATCGTCGGCCCTGCTGCGATTGTACGGAACGAAAACGCCCTGCCGTTCGGCAGGGCGATCGTGATTGGTTCGACTGCGGCGATCGAGCCGGCGCTCAGCCAGTCCGTCCGAAGGGCGAGCGTTGTTCGCCGAATCCGCCGAAGGACTTCGGCTTGGCCTTGGCTCTGGGCAGCGACTCTGGGCCGGGGATGTCCCGACCTCGCCCGAGAGGACTGAACGGTGCCCGATCCGGGTCGTGGAGGATCCGACTCGACACCTGCTCGTTCGACGGATGCTGGGCGTCGGGCACGATCGGCGCGGTGCGTCGGACCTTCGCATCGTCCACGGCACGCTCCATCGTGCGCAGGATGGTTCGGAGGTTCTGCAGACGCTGCTGGGCTTCACGCGGGTCTCGGATCATGGCTCGGCTCCTTGCAGGGAGCGATCGGCGTTGTCGCAAGGCGACTTCGATCGATCGCAAGGATTCGCCGCAAGATGCGACGACCGTCCGGACCGGTCCAGCGCCGGGGCGTCCCGGAAACCGGAAAACCTTCGATACACTCGCGTTTCCCCGATTCCACACGGAGATTGCGCGATGCCGGAAGTTCTCCACGCCAGCGTTTTCGGACCAGATTCGAGCCGCCACCGAAGGCGGGTAGTCGGAATGGTGGTGACGCTTCTCGCGTCTTCGGCGGCGATCGCAGGGGTCGAGGTCGACCTTCCACGGGTTCCGAGCATCTCGCCCGACGGATCCCAGGTGGTGTTCTCGTGGCGGGGTGATCTCTGGCGAGTGCCGACTGCGGGTGGCGACGCCATCAGGTTGACGAGCCATCCCGCGGTCGAGGGCGCCTCGGCGTGGAGTCCGGATGGGTCGCTCATCGCGTTCGAGAGCGAGCGAGACGGCTTTCGCAACATCCATCTGATGGCACCGGACGGAAGCGGTCTTCGCCAACTCACCTTCTCCGACCTCTCGCTCTCACTCACCGACTTCGGGCTCGATCCCGACGGCAAGCCGGCGGTCTTCGTCTCGGCGGCGCTCGAGGGCGATCTCTACCGGTCGCCTCGCCCCTATCTGGTTCCGATCGATGGCGGAGCGCCCGTCCGGGTTCACGATGCGTTCGGCGACGAAGCCTCCCCGTCGCCCGATGGATCGGTGGTGGCCTTCACGCGCGGCGGATCATCCTGGATGCGACGCCACTATCGAGGTTCCGACCAGCGAGAGGTCTGGACATTCGTGCCCGCGACCGGCGACTTCCGTCGGGTGACCGATTGGGCGGGGAACGACGGGCAGGCACGGTGGATCGGAGACGACGCGATCGTCTTCCTGTCCGATCGCGAGGGCGACACCGTGAATCTCCACATGCTTCGGCTCGACGACTCGGGGATCCCGAGCGCTTCCGCGGTGACCCGGTTCACCGAGCATGACATCCATGGATTCGATGTCAGTGGTGACGGCGCCACGGCGATCCTGGCCAGATGGGATGGTCTTCATCGCCTGGATCTGTCGCATCCGGATGCCGCTCCGGAGCCGATCGAGATCGTGGCGTCCGCGGATCTCGCGGATCAGGTCGTCTCGATCGAACTGGCCCGCGAGACGAGCGAGGCGGCGTTGAGTCCCGACGGCAAGACGATGGCGATGATCGCCTTCGGAGATGTGTGGGTCCGCCCGATCGAGGACGGTCGACCGCCGCGTCGGGTGACCTCGACGATCGCTCGCGAGCAGGACCTCGCGTGGAGTCCCGACGGGCTTCGTCTCTACTTCACCAGCGATCGTGACGGAAGCGACGGGATCGACATGGCCCGTGTCCGAACCACCCGGGCCGAGATCCGCGACGGGTATCGCGATCGAACGAACACCAAGGTTGAAGAGCCGACCGAGGATCCGGAAACCTCGGAGGAGCCGGCTCCCGACGCTGGCGGGACGGAGACTGCCGCGGCGGACGCTGCGGAGAAGCGGTCTGACGGGAAGAGCGACGACGGTGGAGCCAAGGATGCGAAGGCACCGAAGGACCCGGCGCTCGATCCGTCGAGATGGCAGGATGCGGTCACGTTCATCGTCGAGCCGGTCGTTGCGGGCCCGATGGAGGATCGACGCGCCGTGCCCTCTCCCGATGGCCGTTCGCTCGCGTTTCGTCGAGGTCGTGGAGACCTGTGCATCCTCGACCTCGCGAGCGGGGATGTTCGGACACTTCTTGCCGGATGGGATGCTTCGCTCGAGGCCGTCTGGAGCCCCGACTCGCAGTGGCTGGCGGTCGCGATGTCCGATCGCGACTTCAATCGAGACATCCACCTTGTTCCCGCCGACGGATCGGACGCGGGCGTGAACATCACTCGGCATCCCGACACGGATGCCCAGCCTCGCTTTTCCGCCGACGGCAAGATCCTCGCGTTCGTCTCCGATCGGACCGGTGACGAGAGCGACGTGTGGATGGTCTTCCTCGCTCGCGAACTCGAGCGCATGCCGCAACGCGATCTCGAGGCGTACTTCGAGGAGGCTTCCAAGGAGGCCAAGAAGCGAAAGCCGATCGAGCCGATCATGCCGGCAAGCGCGTCGACTGCGCCATCGGGCGAATCGGCCGAGGGTGTCGAGTCGACTTCCGGCGAGTCGCCGACGGGCTCGATGGAAGGGGCGAAGACGGCCAAGCCCTCCAAGTCGGCAACGCCCGCATTCACCCGCGACGACCTCGCCGACGCTTGGCGACGGCTGCGTCGCGTCACGACGATCGACGGCGGAGAATCGGGCCTCGGAATGCTGCCCTCAGGCGATCGCCTCGTGTTCTCGGCTTCGGGCGGACCTGGCGAAGGGCGAGGCCTCTACGCGATCGACTGGGATGGCAGCGATCTCAAGAAGCTCGGCACCGCCGCCGACCTGCAGGGCATTTCGCTCGACGGAGCGACGCTTTCGCTCGTCTCCGGCGGTCAGGCTCGGACGATGCCATCTTCCGGCGGCTCGATGAAGACGCTGGAGCTGCCGGAGCGGATCGAGATCGATCGTCGCGAATGGAATCTCGCGCTCTTCGACGAGGCTGCTCGAATTCTGGGCGAGGGCTTCTATCTCGATCCAACCGAGAAGGGACTCGACTGGCAGGAACTCTCGGCGGAGTACCGCGAACTCGCGGCTGCGAGCCGAACGCCCGATGAGCTCGAGTGGGTGGTGAATCGGCTGTTCGGCGAACTCAATGCCTCGCATCTGGGAATGCGAGCGAACGATCCGACGGCGCCGCCCCGTCGCAGTCAGGGACGCCTGGGCACGATCTTGAGACCCGTCGACGGCGGGTTCGAGGTGGTCGAGATCCTCGAAGGGGCACCGGCGCAGAACTCACCGACACCGCTCGAGGTGGGCGACGTGATCGTCGCGGTCGAGTTCGATCCGCTGCTCGCCGGGGACACCGTCGAGCGTCGGCTTCGCGATCGGGTCGGCAAGGAGACGGTGATCTCCGTTCGTCGCCGCCGCGCGGAGGGCGAGGACGTCGAACTCGATTGCCTGATCGTCCCGGTCTCTTCGGGCGGACTTCGAGATCTCGTCTATCGCGAGACTCAACGCCGCGCTGCCGCTCAGGTCGATGCCTGGTCTGGTGGGCGGCTCGGCTACACCCACGTCCGATCCATGGATACCCGTTCACTCGAGGAGTTCGAGGGCGATCTGCACGCGGCGGCGGAAGGGCGCGAAGGTCTGCTCATCGACGTGCGGAACAACGGCGGAGGATTCACCGCCGATCGGCTCCTCGCATCCATCATGGTGCAGCCGCATGCCTACACGGTGCCGCGTGGGGCCGACCCCGACATGACCAGCGGCTATCCGCGCGATCGCCTCTTCATCCAGCGCTACGTCCTGCCCATCAACATGCTCTGCAACGAAAAGAGCTTCTCGAATGCGGAGATCGTCTCGCACGCATTCAAGACGCTCGGCCGTGGCACGCTGGTCGGCATGCCGACCTACGGCGGGGTGATATCAACCGGAAGCCACAGACTTGTGGACGGAAGCACGATCCGCATGCCGTTTCGTGGCTGGTATCTGCTCGACGGAACCGACATGGAGAACCATGGCGCCGTTCCCGACCTGATCATCGAGCAGATGCCCGAGGACGAAGTCGCCGGGCACGATGCGCAACTCAAGGCTGCCGTGAATGATCTGCAATCAAGGCTGATCGTCCTCCCGGGGACGCCTTCGGGCAGTCCTTGACCGACACGCCGATCAGACCGCCCCGGGTTGAATGGCTTGACTGTGCCCAAAGTCGCGGGTTTTCGTTGCGAACGTGAGCGTCGGCGGTAACCTCTCGCCTTCGCCACGGCGGTTGTTCGCAGGGGAGCAGCCAAATCGTGAGTTCAGTTCATCGCTCGACCCTCACAAGAAGCGGTCTCGTGGGTCATCGCGCTTTGGCGACGCTGTTGGCGACGATCGCCTGGCTCGGAGTCGGCTGCGAAGACGAATCCGTTACCGATTCTTCGGTGGTGGCGGCGAGCCAAGTGCCGCCCGAGATTCTTGTGCAGCTTTCCTCGCTCGAGACGGCCATGAATCGTCGAAGCGCGGACGATCTTGCTCGACTCCTCGACGACAACGCCTCGGTCCAGACGGCGGCCCTGCTCGGCTACGGGTCGAAGTCGCAGTTCCTCGACTCGATCGCGTCCGCTGGGGCCTCCTCACCGTTCAAGTTCGGGGGCACTGTACTGGTCTCGGAGCGTCCCGGCAGGATCCAAACCTTGAGCGAAGTCATTCGGCGCTTCGGGCAGGACCAGGTCGTCGAGCGGGTTTCGCACGACTGGGTCCGACAGGGGGACCGATGGGTGGTGAAGGAGCAGAGCTTTCCCGATTGGTCGCCGTTGGTTGGATCCTGGTGGCGAAAGGAGGGCGACGCGATGGTGAAGTTGAAGATCCTGCCCTCGGGCATCTTCGAGATCACCGACTCGGGCGAGATCGCGGTTCGAAGGGGTGTCTACGCCACCGGCATGGACGAAGTCGCTTTCACGCCGGATGCGATCGGAGCTGGCGCGACGGACGAGCGTTCCATTCACGGCACGTTCAAGTTCGAGTTCGACGGCTCACTCGAAGTCTTGGTCGCCTCGGGCCAGGAGGCTCCGGGGATCCCATCGCTGGGTGGTGTGTGGAAGCGCCAAACCGCCCGCTGAGCGAGTGGCGTTCCCACTCCTGATCAAGGCGCCGAGGGAGGCGTTTTCCGCTTGGCGGTAGCTCGGCCGAGCGGGCGGGCTGCCGGGGCCGGGTTCCTTGCCTCGATGGAGATCTCGGGAGAGGTGTTCTTCACCGAGTCCGCCGATCGCTCGGATCCTTCTGGGTCAACGGCCCTGTCCTGTGAGGCGGTCTCGGCCACATCGATCGCGTCCCCGGAAGCGGCCAAGTCTGCACCGCGAGCGGCAATCGACTCGTAGGCGCTCGCCAGCAGGCCTACGAGCGGAAACCGACCTTCCAACGGAGAGGGGCCGAGTCGCCGCAGAAGTGCCATGGGCGCGTGATGGGCGGGTGGCATGCTCTCGAGTTGGGCGATCGCAGCCCCTGGCCGCCAGAACTCCTCGATCGGTGCTTCGTAGGGGGTGCCGGGCGAGGCAAGACCGAGGCTGGATGCGTCGTCGCCCGAACGTCGCGCCAAGCGCACGCGGTCCTGCGCATCTTCTCGATCGAGGCCGCGCAGCCGGAGCAGCGGCCACGGATCGCTTGCGATCCGATCCTGAAGGATCCAGGCCACCGCGATCTCATGTCGGCAGCCCGGCGGACGGCCGCATGAGCACGAGAAGCGAGGTGGTTCCTCGTCGCACGGCATCAAGGCGACACCGTGTTCGCGAAACGTCGACTCGATCGACCGCGGAACCTCGCCCAGCAGCACGCCTGCTGCCGCGGCCGGATCAGCGGCAAGGCTGCGGAGGATCAGATCGATGCGTGAAGACTCGACGATCGGCCAGTGGACCACGACTTCGTGGGGCCGTGGCAATCTCCCCTGCACGTATGCGGTCACGCGTCCCGGCGTGATCGTGAGCGACGCGACCTGCCCGCTCCTTGCGTACGCGAGTCCCTCCGAGGACTCCTCCTCGTTCGAGATGCGGATGGTTCGAAGCCATCCTTCCGCCGGCCATGGCCAGGGGCCGAAGCCGTCGGCACGGAGAAGCCGCTGCCCTCCGACCACTCGTCGTGGGTTCTCGCTTCGGCGAGCTACCGGTCGTGCAGGTCCGTCGCTCATCGTGACGGCGCCTCCTCGAACGTGCTGCGACGAAGTTCGAGCAGGTCCCTGAGTTGTCCGGTCGAGAGCTCGGTGATCCACGACTCCCCGGACCCCACGACCTGTTCGGCGAGTTCGGTCTTCTGCTCGATCATCCGATCGATCCGCTCTTCAAGAGTGCCGGTAGACACCATCTTGTGCACATGCACCGTTCGAGTCTGACCGATCCGGAAGGCCCGGTCGGTCGCCTGATTCTCGACGGCTGGATTCCACCAGCGGGCGTAGTGGACCACATGCCGCGCGGCGGTGAGGTTGAGGCCGACGCCACCTGCCCGGAGCGACAGGAGGAAGACCGGGCAGGATGGATCGCCCGACTGGAATCGGTCGATCAACTGTTCTCGACGGCTGCTCGGGGTTCCGCCGTGGAGGAAGATCGGGTCGATGTCGAAGATGCGTCTCAGGAGCCACGCCAGCAGGTGGCCCATCTGACGGTACTGCGTGAACACCAGGGCACGATCGCCGGCCGCGATGAGCTCCTCGAGCAGTTCGACGAGTCTCGCCGCCTTGCCAGAGCGTGCGATGAAGGACTCGGGCAGCACGCCGTCGCCGGGTTCCTCGCCGAGGAACTGCGCAGGGTGATTGCAGATCTGCTTGAGGCGAACGAGTCCCGCGAGCACCAGTCCGCGTCGCCGCATCCCGTCGCTCGACTCGATGTTGCGGAGCATGCTCGCCACGGTGGTCTCGTACAGCGAAGCCTGTTCGTCGCTGAGAGGAACGTGCTGTCGGCTCTCGACGAGCGGCGGAAGATCGGAGATCACCGTCGGGTCGGTCTTGAGTCGACGCAGCACGAACGGTCGGACCAACGCCCGAAGCCGATCTGCCTGCGATCGGTCCCGGTGCCGCTCGATCGGCATGGCGAAGCGACGCCGAAACTCCGCAGCGGTTCCGAGGTATCCGGGGCAGCAGAACTCGAGGATGGACCACAGCTCCGCGAGCCGGTTCTCGACCGGAGTGCCGGTCAAGGCGATGCGCTGGTCGCAGCGAAGCGTGCGGATCGCCGTAGCCTGCTTGGTCGGCGGGTTCTTGACATGCTGGGCCTCGTCAAGCACCACGCGACGCCAATGCAAGCGCTGCAGGAAGTCGAGGTCTCGTCCCACGAGTCCGTAGGTGGTCAGCACCACATCGCTTCTCTGCGCGATCTCGACGAAGCGGTCGCCGCTCGGACGATCGAGTCCGTGATGCCGGTGCACGACGAGTTCCGGCGCGAAGCGTTCGAGCTCACGCTGCCAGTTCCCGACCACGCTCATGGGAGCGACGATCAAGGTCGGCCCGGGCGGTCCCTCGCTTCGCTCTCGCTCGTGCTGGAGCAGGGCAATGAGCTGGACGGTCTTGCCGAGGCCCATGTCGTCGGCAAGGCAGGCTCCGATCCCGATCCGGTCGAGGAACGCGAGCCATGAAAGCCCCGATTGCTGGTAGGGACGAAGCGTGCCCTGGAATCGCGCCGGAGCCGGGATCGACTCGACCTTCGCCTCGGAGTTGCCGTCGATGAGGTCTGCGATCCATCCGCTCGCCTCGATGCCGGCTCTCATCAATCCGCCATCGCTGGCGTCGAGGCCGTGGGCCATGCGCAGGGCGTCGCGCAGCGTCGTCTCACCGGAGAGTTCGCCCTCGAGGAATCGGCGTGCCGCGACGAGGTCCTCTGGTCGGATCTCGACCCATCGGTTCTCGATCCGCACCAACGGCACGCCGTCGGCGGCCCGCC
>JBMSXH010000081.1:0-8463 GCA_049425445.1 Phycisphaerales bacterium
GCTGGTCATCGAGTTTCTCAGGGATCACGGGCTGATGCCTGCGGCGACCTGACGCCGGGCAAGAACGAGCAGAGAGAGAAAGAGAAGAAGAGGAGAGAGCCATGCCCATGTACGGCCATCGCGCGCGTATCGGTTACACCTCGCCGCCGGCGGCGACGAGCGGTTCGGCACCTTCCACGGCTTCAAGGGCCGCGACGCCGCCGTCGGTCGGCCGAGGATCGACTTCATCCTCGCGGATCGTTCGCTCGAGGTGCTCGCCGCCTCGATCGATCGTCGGGAGCCGGACGGTCGGCCGCCGTCGGATCACCATCCGGTTCGGGCGACCATCCGCCGCCGCGCACCCGAACCGTGACCGGCGGGAAACCCGCGTTCGCGACTCGCCTATAAACGCCCTCCCCGCCCCCGCCGAGACCCGATTCCGTGTCCACGCCCGACCCGACCTGCTCGATCCGAATCCGCGGCGTGACCAAGCGCTTCGGGCCTCAGGTCGCGATGGGCGGCCTCGACCTCGACATTCCCCGCGGCTCGCTCTGCGGTCTGCTTGGCCCCAACGGCGCCGGCAAGAGCACCACCATCCGGATGATCATGTCGATCATCCATCCCGACGAGGGCTCGCTCGAGGTGCTTGGATCGACCGCGCTCGGGGCGAAGGACCGCATCGGATACCTGCCCGAGGAACGCGGCCTCTATCGCAAGATGAAGGTCGGAGAGTTCCTTCGCTACATCGGACGCCTCAAGGGGCTCTCCACCCGCGAGGCGAGACGCGTCTCCGCGGAGTGGCTCGAGCGGCTCGAGTTGCCGGGCGTGCTCGCCAAGCGCTGCGAGGAACTCTCCAAGGGCATGCAGCAGAAGATCCAGTTCGCGGCCGCGGTGATGCACGAGCCGGAACTGCTCATCCTCGACGAGCCCTTCTCGGGACTCGATCCGGTCAACGCGCGAACCCTCGTGACGGCCCTTCGGGAGATCCACGCCCGCGGGGCGACGATCCTCTTCTCGACGCACCAGATGCATCAGGCCGAGGCGCTCTGCGACCGCATCGTCCTCTTCAATCGAGGCCGCAAGATCCTCGACGAGTCGCTCGAGTCGATCCGCGGGAGGTTCGACCCGCGAACCCTCGTCGTCGAGCCGATCGCGCCCGACGCTCCGGACACCGCTCCGCGGCTCGCGTCGATCGCGGGCGTCGAGTCGATCGAGCGGGTCGCCGACGCGTTCGAACTGCGGCTCTCGACCTCCGCCGATTCGGCGGCGGCGCTTGCGGCGGCGGCCGCGGCGATCCCGCTTCGCGGCGCGACCCTGCGGCGGACCTCGCTCGACGACGTCTTCGTCGAACTCGTCGGCGAGCATCCCGAGGCGATCGAGCGGCGGCGTCTCGAGGAGGCGAACGCGGCATGAGCGATCTCCGCGAGCCCGGCACCGTCGGCTGGATCGCCCGCGTCGCGAGCGTCGCGTGGCGCGAGTTCACCCAGACCGTCTTCACCAAGGCCTTCCTGCTCTCGGTGGTGGCGATGCCGCTGCTCGGCGTGCTCGCCTTCACGCTCATCCCGATGCTGCTGCCGGAAGGTCCGCCGCCGCTGCGAGGCGAGATCGTGGTGCTCGACCCGGGAAGCGCCGTGTCGGAGGCGTTCACCCGGCGGCTCGACCGGGTCATGAAGTCCGACGACGCCGACGGCGGCGCGGAGGAATCGCTCGTCGGACGCCTCGTCGAGGAGCAGGAGCGGGCGGTCTTCTCCGGCTCGTCGATCTCGGTGCGGCTCGAGACCGATCCCGCGGCGCTCGACGACCTCAAGCGGTCGCTTCGCGACGGCGACACGGTGGCGATCCTCGAGGTCGCGCGCACGCCGGGCGACGATCCGGCGGACGCGGCGATCGAGTCGTTCGTCATGAACGTGCCCTCCGGCATGCCCGCCCGGCAGGTGGTGCTGCTCGAGAGCCTCGCCGAGGGCGCTGCGGTCGAGGTTTCCGTCGCGCTGCAGGGAGAGGACGTCGAGGCGCTCCGCGCGATGCTCAAGCCGCCTCCCGGACGCACCATGCGGCTCGCCGACGACGGCGGCGAGGCGCCCGAGCGCATCGGCGCCAAGATGCTCATCCCCATGGGCTTCATGCTGCTGCTCTGGGTGAGCGTGGTGACGAGCGCGAACTACCTGCTCATGTCGACGATCGAGGAGAAGTCCAATCGCGTCATGGAGGTGCTGCTGAGCGCGATCTCGCCGCTGCAGCTGATGGCCGGCAAGATCCTCGGCTACGGGCTCGTCGGCGCGATCCTCTGCGGGGCCTACGGCGGACTCGCGATCGCCGGGCTGGCGGCGGCGGCGCTCCTCGACCTGGTGCCGGCCGGGCAGCTGATCCTGTTCGGCGTGTACTTCACCATGGCGTACTTCATGATCGCCTCGCTGCTCGCGGCGGTCGGCAGCGCCGTGACCGAGCTTCGCGACGCCCAGTCGCTGATGGGGCCGGTCATGATCGTGATGGTGGTGCCGCTGGTCCTGTGGCTGCCGATCAGCGAGGACCCCAACGGGCTGCTCGCGACGGTGGCGAGCTTCGTGCCGCTGCTCACCCCGTTCGTGATGATCCTCCGCACCACCGGTTCCGCCGAACCGGTCGCGGCATGGCAGATCGGTGCCACCATCGTGTGGGGCGCCGCGACCACCATCGGCATGGTCTGGCTCGCGGCGAGGATCTTCCGCGTGGGCGTGCTCATGCAGGGGAAGCCGCCGACGCCGCTTGAACTGCTGCGATGGGTGCGGCGAGCCTGACCATCCCCATCCCGCCGCCGAGGAACCGCGCGTGCTCGATTGGACCTGGGCCGGATCGCTCGCCTTGCCGACTGCGGTGATCGCGGCGTGCGTGGGCGCCGCGTTCCTGATCCGCGGACTCTGGGGCGACCGCGGCCGCGGCGCACGCCGCTGCCCCCGCTGCTGGCACGACCTGTCGCACACGCCGAGCATGGTCTGCGGCGAATGCGGCTTCACGGCCACGAAGGAAGCGGACCTCCATCGGGCACGCCGGCGCTGGTCCCTCGCCGGCCTCGGCCTCGTGCTGCTGCTCGCCGGCGTCGGCGGCCTCGAGTCGGCGACCGGCCAGCGGGATCTCTGGCGATTCGTGCCCGGCCGCGTGCTGGTCGCGCTGCTTCCCTGGGACGGCGGAGGCGGCGGCCCGAACTCGCTGGCCGGCGAACTTCGGCTTCGCCTCGGCCGTGGCGAGCTCGGCGACGCCGCGCTCGAGGCCCTCGTCGAACGGATCGTCGCGGGCGATGGCGACACGCAGCCTCCGAGCGCCGCGTGGGAGGCGAAGTACGCGTCGCTCATGTCCAACGGCTTCCTCACCTCGGTCGCCGAGCATCCCGAGCTCCGTGCGCAACTGCGTGGACTTCCGCCGCGGATCGAGCTCGCCGTCGCCTCGGCGTGGCCGGCGGACCTGCCGCTCTACGGCACGCTCGATCTCGATCACTGGTGGGCCGATCCCGTGCAGCTCCGCGCGACGATCGACTGCCCGGACCGCCCTGAACTCGGCGAGGTCTCGGTCGGCTTCGACACCCGCGGCGCCTCCTGGCGGCGAGGGTGGTCGCGGTTCCCGCTCGAGTTCGCGGCGGCGCCCGACGAGAGCGGGCCGCTCGAGGTGCGAGTGCGCTTCGAGCGACGCGAGCCGATCGAGGTCGAGGGTCCGAGCGCCGGCGAGGAGGAGACGGGCACGGCGCGGCGCTGGGGCCCCTGGATCGACGAGGCGGCGCTCGAGCAGCGCGTGGTCGTTCCGATCGAACTTCTCGCGCCGGTCGGCGAGCGGCTCGAGCCGGTCGATTCGCCGCAGATCCGCCTCGCGATCGCCGAGGCGTTCTCGCCGGGACTCGTCGTCCGCGAGGAAGGTCCGCGCCCCTGGGCCATGCGGTTCGATCCATCCCAGACCTTCATCGAGGACCTGACCGACACGGCGCTGGGCTTCGAGGTCGAGGTGCGCGAAGGTGGGCAAGTGCGCCGACGCACCTGGATCTGGTGGGCCGCAGGGCCACGGGGCGGCCCGGCGGAGTGGCGCCTGAGTTGGGAAGACGCGGAGGGACTCGCGAACGCCGAGGCGCACGAGCCCGAGGAGGGACGCTGGACGATCCTCATTCGCGGCGATCGCTCGCTCGCGCAACGGGCGGTCGAAGCGGTGCGGGCGGCCGGCGGCCAGCCGGAGGCCTTCACGAAGCACTGGGCGGGCGAGATCGAGGTGCCGCTGCGGATCCGTCGCATTCCCGGGTCGTTCCCGCCGCGGCGTTGGTTCGATCCGAACACCGCCACGTCCGCCGGAGATCCGATCGCCTCGCCCGCAGCGAACCCGCCGGAGCGCGATCGATAGAGTCCGTGATCCGAACCCGAGAAGCGATTTCCATGAACCACGAGAACCTCTGGGCGCCTTGGCGGATGGCCTATCTCCGCGAACTCTCCGCGCGGCAGGACCGCGCCGCGGGCGCGGTGCCGCCGAAGCCCGTCAACTTCCTCCGGGCGTACTGGGAGTCGCCGCAGCACGACGAGCAGAACCTCGTGGTGCTACGCACGGACGATGGCCTCGTGCTGCTCAACCGCTATCCCTACGCGAACGGCCACCTCATGGCCTGCCTCGGCGAAGCCCGCCCGTGTCTGGCCGACTACGAACCCTCGCAACGCGCGGCGTTCTGGCGACTGGTGGAGACCGCCGCGGAGCTGGCGCGACTCACCCTCGATCCGCAGGGCCTCAACATCGGCATCAACGAGGGTGCGGCGGCCGGCGCCGGCCTGCCCGAGCATGTCCATGCCCACGTCGTGCCGCGCTGGAACGGCGACACGAACTTCATGGCGGCCGTCGGAGGCATCCGGGTCAACCCGGACTCGCTCGAGGCGATGGCGGCGGAGTATCGGCGGACGATCGCGCGGCTCGGCGGACTCTGAGCGGGCCCCGACGCGAGGAGACCTCGACGGCCCCGGACCCCATCGGGTCCCCGCCGGCGGAAGGTGTTCGAACCCCAGTGCAACGTGGGCTCGTCCTCCGACGTTCCCGGCCTTCCACTCCACCCTGCGGCGAACGCACGGCGTGAGGCTTGACCATCGACGCGGATGGACGATCCCTGGGGTCCAACAAGGTTCGAGCACATGCAGGCCGGCGAAGCGCCCGAGGGGGTCCGAGGTCGTCGCTCCGAGTGTAGGGCGAGGCGCCGGGGCGTCGAAGCGAACGGACCGCTTCGGGACGCTTTCGAGCGAGTCGCCGGGTTCCCGGTCGCCCGAGACCTGCGACATTGACACGTCGCGGCGGGTTCGTACCCTTTCCCGATCGGACCGACGGCGGGAATCCGTCGATCCGCCCCCACTTGGAGCTTCGCATGCCCCGCAGCCGTTCGCCTCGTTTCGCCGCTCTCCTTCTCGCGGGCAGCGGGTTTGCCGCCCTCGTCGGCTGCAACAACCCCAAGGACGTCAGCTTCAACTCGATCAAGAGCAATCCGACTCCGGAGTTGTTCGGGATGTCCGAGCGAGACGTCGACGTCGAGCGGAACATGGCGGTCGTCGGCAACCAGAACCTCCGCCTCATGTGGGGCGACCTCGGTCGAGTCTGGCTCTTCGACCAGCCTTCGATCCTCTCGCCGTGGAACACGGTCTCGACGAGCGGACAGCCCAACTGATCCTTCGACGGACCGATGCCCCTGCTCCATCTCGCCCCCGGCTCCTGCCGGGGGTGTTTCTTTAGCCCCGCGCGACCTCTCGCCGCGAGCCGATCCAACTCGGAATCCGACGACGCCACCGCGTCGATGAGCAACCCTGTGCCCGTTCCCGTTCCCGCCGGCTCACCGCGACGACGTCCTCGACGAGGCGGGCGAGGTCCGCGACCAGCCGGCGATCATCCGCCGCGTCGATCGCCGCTGTCGCGTGTGCCGGGGGTCGGTCGCTTCGTCGCGAGCTTCCATCCCCGCACCCTCCCGCCGATGCTGCGGGCCAACTACGCCCGCGAACTGCTGAGTTGGGCGTTCCTGCCCATCATGCTCGGCGCCGTCGAGGGCGGCACCGTCAGCATCGTCGTCAAGAAGCACTTCGCGGCGTTGCCGGAGGTCTCGCCGTCTGAACTCAACTTCGCGGTGGCGGCGGTGACCGCCGCGCCGGCGATGGCGAACATCACCAGCTTCCTCTGGGCGGGCCTCGCCCACGGCCGCCCGAAGGTCCCGTTCATCGCCGCACTCCAGATCGCGACCGCCGCGATGGTGCTGCTGCTTGGGCTCTGCCCGCAGAGCGTCGTCGGGCTGGCGGCCTTCACCGCCGCCACGATCCTCGCGCGGGTCTTCTGGAGCGGCGTGATCACGCTGCGGACCGCGGTCTGGCGGGCCAACTATCCGCACGCCGACCGCGCCCGCATCGCCGGCAAGATGGCGACCGTCCAGTCGATCGTGCTCGCCGCGACCGGCTTCGCGATCGGCAAGGCCCTCGACTTCTCGCCCGCGTCGTTCCTGATCGTGTACCCCGCCGCCGCCGCCTTCGGGCTCGTCGGCAATGCGATCTACCGCCGCGTGCGACTTCGCGGACAGCGACGGCTCGCCCGGGCCGAGAGCAGCGGCCGCCGCGAGGAGCGGCCGACCCTCAGCCCGATGTCGGTGGTCTCGGTGCTGCGGGAGGATCGCAGCTACCGCCGCTTCATGACGTGGATGTTCGTCTTCGGCCTCGGGAACCTCATGATCTCGGCGCCCTTGGCGATCTCGCTCGAGGACCGCATCGGCGTGACCTATCTCGAGGGCATCCTCGTCACGACGATCATTCCGCTCGCGACGATGCCGCTCATCATCCCGCTCTGGGCCCGGCTGCTCGGCCGACTCCACATCATCGAGTTCCGCGCGGTCCACGGGTGGAGCTTCGTGCTCGCATCGACGCTGCTCTTCATCGCGGCGTGGTTCGAGAGCTTCCCGCTCTACTGCCTCGCCTCGATGTTCCTCGGCGTCGGCTTCGCGGGGGGCGTGCTGGCCTGGAATCTCGGCCACCACGACTTCGCACCGCCGCATCGAGACGGCCAGTACATGGGCGTGCACGTCACCCTGACGGGAATCCGCGGGATCCTGGCCCCCTTTCTCGCGGTCGGCCTCTACGACTGGCTCGAGCGACACGACCTCGGCGCCGGCTTCTTCGCGGTCTGCATCGCGGCGAATCTCGTCGGTCTTTCCGGCTTCATCTCGATGGCCGCCGAACGCCGAGCCGCGAGCGAGGCGAAGGCCGGCGAATCGGACACCGCCGATTCGACGAAGTGACCTCCGTGTCCGATTCCCGCGCGATCAATCCCGAGTTCACGATCTTCTTCGACGGCGACTGCCCCTTCTGCGTGCGCGAGGTGCAGTGGCTGCTTCGGAGAAGCCGTGGCGGGCGCCTCGCCGCGATCGACATCGCGACGCCGGAGTTCGACGCCGCCGCGTTCGGCGGCAGCCCCGAGTCGTTCATGGCGAGGATCCACGGTCGCCGCGCCGACGGCACGATGATCGACGGGATGCAGGTGTTCCGAGAGGCGTATGCGGCGGTCGGCCTCGGCTGGCTCGTGGCGCCGACCGGCTGGCCGATCCTGCGACCGCTCTTCGACGTGGGGTATCGCTGGTTCGCGCGGAACCGGGTGCGGCTCGGCCGGATCTTCGGTCGCCGTTGCGAGGACGGCCGCTGCGCGATCCCGGGCGATCGCTGAGCCCGCTCAGCCGAACCGGACCCAGAGGAACCACGCGGCGAACGACGCCTGCGCCGCGATCGAGAGGACGCTGGCGATCCGCATCGCCCGACCCGGACGCAGGTCGTCGGGCACCAGCGGTCCGAAGATCGCGCGGTGGTTGAAGTACGACAGCGCCGGCGCGGTCAGGAACGAGAGGGTCGTCGCCAGATCGACGAGCGCCTTGAAGCCCGACATCGCGAAGAAGAGGATCGCGAGCGAGCCGGCGCACAGCACCACGAACCCGAGGCGGTAGACGCGACGGTCGCCGTCGTGCGGAACCTCCTCCGGAGCGGCGTGGCGCCGCATGCGGAACTGCGCGACGATCGCCGCGATCACCCGCGGAAAGGCGTCGACCACCGCGACCATCGTCGAGAGCATCGCCAGGAGCGCCGCGGTTCCGATCAGCGGCCGGCTCCACGCCCCGAGCGTCGAGGCGTAGAGGTCGATCACCTGGTTGGCGAACTTCGCCGCGTTGTCCTCGAAGGCGATGCCTCGCCCGTGCATCAGCCCGGTGCCGAGCAGCACGAAGGCGATCGCCAGCACCGTGGTGGCGATGTAGCCGACGTCGAAGTCGAGCAGCACCCCCCGAGTCTCGAGACGTTCGCCGCGCTGGCGCCCGCGGGCCAGCGTCCAGAGCGAACTCCACACCGAGATGTCGACCGCCGTCGGCATCCATCCGATCAAGGCGACCGTGAACGCGATGCTCGCCGCGTCCACGAAGACGCCCTGCGGCAGCACCGACGCCTGCGACCAGTCGATGCGCGGGATCGCGATCGCCGCCGCGACGAG
>JBMSXH010000082.1:0-8403 GCA_049425445.1 Phycisphaerales bacterium
CCACGCGTCTTCGGCCGCGGACCGATCGGACTGCTCGAATCACGCGACGCCGGCACTTCCCGTGCGTCGGGGAACAAGGAGGACCCCGCATGCGCCATTCCCGAATCACGCGTTCCACGCTTCGACTCGTCCTGCCCCTCGCGGCGTTCTCGCTCGCAGGCCTCGGCTGCGTGCCGCAGCAGCGCTACGACGAGCTCATGACCGCCTATCGCGGCAAGGAGCAGCAGCTTCTGTCGACGCAGAACGACCTCGACACCGCGACGAACAACGAGCGCGTCCTTCGCGGGCAACTGCTGAAGGCGACGGAGGACATCCGGAGCCTCGAGCGGATGCGCGACGGCAGCAGTTCCGACCTCGATCGACTCGTCTCGGACTACGACCGTCTGCAGCGGCAGCTCATCGAACTCGGTGCCGGCCCGCTGCCCGCCGAGGTGATCGACGCCCTCACCGAACTCGCCACCCGGTATCCCGAGGTCCTCGAGTTCGACGCCCAGCGCGGCATCGTCCGCTTCTCGGCCGACTTCACCTTCCCCCTCGGCTCGGTCGAACTCTCCGAGAGCGCTCGGCAGGCTCTTCGAACCTTCGCGGGGATCCTCGCGAGCGACGGGGCCGACAGCCTCGAGGTGCGCATCGTCGGCCACACCGACAACGTGCCCATCCGCCGCGCGGAGACCCGCGCGAAGCACCCGAGCAATCTCCACCTGTCGGCCCACCGCGCCATCGCGGTTCGCGACGCCCTCGTCGCGGCGGGGTTGAGCCCGCAGCGGTTCTCGGTGGTCGGCTACGGCGAGTACCGCCCGATCGTGGCGAACGCCCGCAACGGGGCCCCGCAGAATCGGCGGGTCGAGGTCTTCCTCACCCCGATGCTCATTCCGACCGGATCGGGCTCCGAGCTGGTTCCGGCGGAGACGATCGTCCAGGTCGAGGACGACGAACCGACCAAGTGACCTTCCCAGTTTGACACTCCCTCGACGGCGGCTCTCCGGAGTCGCCGTCGTGCGTTGGCGGCCAGCGTCCCGGAACCCCGCATGGGCTCGCGGATCCCGCGCCGACCTCACAGATTCCTTGCGACTCGACCCGAGTCCTGAACTAGTCTTGTCGGGTCAATCCAAGCCCTCGTGGGCGAGAAGAATCCCCGACCCGTCGGCCCGAACTTCCGAGCCGACGGGCCGTAGGTCCGTCTCGCTCCTGCCCCGTTCGATTCGAAACGTCGCTTTCCGCCCCGGCCCTTCAGGAACACCGCATGAGCCGCCTGCTCCTCGCCGCCACCGCGATCGCCCTGCCCTGGTCCCTCGTCTCGCCGTTCGCGGTCGCTTCCGGTCTTGCTGGCGGACCTCCGCTCCGGATCAACGAAGTCCGCATCGACCAGCCCGGGGCCGACAACGACGAGTACTTCGAACTGCGAGGCGTGCCCGGGGCGAGCCTCGACGGCGTGACCTACATCGTGATCGGCGACCTCGCCGGCGCCACGCCGCCGGCGCAGAACGGCGGCGTCGAGTTCGTGCTCGACCTCTCGGGCAACATGCTCGACTCCAATGGCCTCTTCCTCGTGGCCAAGAGCACCTTCTCGCTGCCTGGCACGCCGAACCTGATCGCGCCGCTCAACTTCGAGAACTTCGACAACGTCACCCACCTCATCGTCTCGGCCTTCACCGGCGCGTTGGGCGACGACCTCGATCCCAACGACGATGGCGTGCTCGAAGTGACGCCGTGGGACGAGATCATCGACTCGATCGCCCTCGTCGCGGTCGCCGAGCCCGACGGCATCACCTCCGACTTCTACTACTCCGACGTGCGCATCGGTCCCGACGCAGGCACGGTGCCGGGCCACGCGTGGCTCTGCCAGAACGTCGACCTCTGGCAGATCGGCCCCTACGACCCCACCGACGGCGAGGACACCCCGGGCCAGCCCAACTTCAAGTGCGCCGCGGGCGGCGGCGTGACGATCAGCGAGGTCCGCATCGACCATCCCGGCGCGGACGTCGACGAGTACTTCGAACTCGCCGCCGAGCCGGGAACGAGCCTCGACGGGCTCACCTACATCGTGATCGGCGACGGCACCGGCGGCAGCGGCGTGGTCGAGTGCGTGGTGCCGCTCGAAGGCTTCGCGGCACCGGCCTCGGGCTACTTCCTCGCGGCCCGCGACGACAACACGCTCGGCGTGGTCGCCGACCTCATCACCGACGCGATCATCTTCGAGAACAGCGACAACGTGACCCACATGCTCGTGCGGGGCTTCACCGGCGCGATCGGCGACGACCTCGACACCGACGACGACTGCACCCTCGACGTGACGCCGTGGGAGGCGATCGTCGACTCGATCGCCCTCGTCGAGACCTTCGGCAGCGGCGAGTGCATCTACTCCGACGCCACCGTGGGCCCCGACGGCCCCTTCGTGCCGGGCCACGCCTACACCTGCGAGCCCGACGGCACCTGGACCATCGGCGTGTTCGACCTCGGCGTGACCGACACCCCCGGCGCGCCCAACCTGCCCTGCACCACCACGATCTGCGGCGGCTACGACGGCCGCAGCTGCTTCGCGCCGCACTCGACCGGCGGCTGCAGCGATCCGCGGGTGTGCGACCTGGTCTGCGCGATCGACCCGACCTGCTGCGACACCGCGTGGGACAAGGGCTGCGTCGCGACCGCGCAGGCGACGGTGTTCGGCACCACGGCCCCCGAGGGACTCGCGATCAGCGAGGTCCGCACCAAGCAGCCGGGCGCCGACAACGATCACTACATCGAGCTCACCGGCACGCCCGGCACCGTGCTCGACGGCGTGAGCTACATGGTCCTCGGCGACGCCGGTCCGGATGCGAGCGGCATCGTCGAGTACATCCTGAACCTCACCGGCGTGACGATCCCGGCGAGCGGCTACCTCGTGATCGCCGAAAGCACGTTCACGCTCGGCACGGCCGACTTCGTGTGGCCGATCAACTTCGAGGACGTCTACAACCAGACGCACCTGCTCGTCTTCAACTTCAACGGAGCCGCGGGCGCCGACTACGACGCCGAGAACGACTGCGAACTCGACGCGACCCCGTGGGCGTCGGTCCTCGACTCGGTCTCGGTGATCGGCTCGACCGGCTGCACCTACGCCGACGCCACCGTCGGCCCCGACACCGCCTTCACCCCGGCCCACTTCTACCTCTGCACGCCGAAGCTCGCGTGGGCGGTGGGTGCGTTCGATCCGGCGGCCGGCACCGACACGCCGGGCTTCGAGAACCTCGCCTGCACGGCGACGCTCTCCTGCGGCGACCCCTCCGCGGGCAGCTGCCTCGAGGCGAACGGAACCCCCTACTGCGCCGACGGCGCCTGCTGCGACTCGGTGTGTGCGGTCGATCCGGCATGCTGCAACGTCGAGTGGGACCAGACCTGCGCGGACGCCGCGAGCGTGATCTGCGTCGGCGGCCCGAACCCGCCGGCGGTCGTGATCAACGAGGTGCGTCTCGACCAGACCGGGGCCGACAACGACGAGTACTTCGAACTGCGGGGCGATGCGGGCGTCAGCCTCACCGGCCTCACCTACATCGTGCTCGGCGACGGCAACGCCGCGCAGGCCAGCGGCGTGGTCGAGGTCGCGGTGAGCCTGCTCGGACAGGCGATGCCGAAGTCCGGCTTCTTCCTCGCGGCGGAGTCGACCTTCACCCTTGCGACCCCGAACTTCGTCACCACCCTCGACTTCGAGAACGGCGACACCGTCACCCACATGCTGGTGTGGAACTTCACCGGCGCCGTGGGCGACGACCTCGATCCCAACGACGACGGCGTGCTCGACGTGACGCCGTGGGACGAGGTGGTCGACTCGATCGCGCTGGTGATCTCGACCGACGTGCCCCCGCCGCCCGGCGCCGATTGGTTCTACGGAGGCACCACCGTGGGTCCCGATGGGGCCTTCGTGCCGGGCCATGCCTACCGCTGCGACGACACCGGCCCATGGACGGTCGGACCGTTCGACGTCGTGGTCGGCGTGGACACCCCGGGCGCCGCCAACACCGCCTGTGAAGGAACGCCCTGCGCCGGCGACCTCAACGACGACGGCGTCGTCAACGGGGCCGACCTCGCGATCCTGCTCGGCGAGTGGGGCAAGTGCCCGGGCTGCGTGGCCGACCTCAACGACGACGGCGTCGTCAACGGAGCCGACCTCGCGATCCTCCTCGGCGCCTGGGGCGAGTGCCCCTGAGAGCCCGACGCCGATCCTGAACCGCTCGACCGCCGCCCCGGCACGGGTTCGTCCCGCCGGGGCGGCTTGTTCGAGGGGCCGGAGGAACGACCGCGTCCCCCGGGGCCCGACCGTGAAGGCGGCCGAACCGTCCATCGTCCGATCCCCATCGCCCTCGGGGATTGACCCGCCGCGGCGTCCCGGTACACTCGCCGCTTCCGCCGAAACCGGCGGAGTCCCCTCCAACGCCCCCGCGACTCGCGAGTCAGCCATGCCGAAGCTCAAGTCCCACAAGGGTCTGCTCAAGCGGATCAAGATCACCAAGTCCGGCAAGGTCCGCTTCGGGCGTCCCGGCAGCCGGCACCTCAAGAGCAACAAGACCGGCGAGAAGATCCGCAGCTTCCGCAAGCGCAGCTACATGCGCTCCGGCGATCTGAAGCGTCTCGAGATGCTTCTGCATCGCCCGCTTCGCAGCCAGGAGCAGGCGATGGCGGATCGCAAGGCTCGCGAGGCCGCGGCCGCCGCGATCGCCGAAGGCACCGCCTGATCGAATCGCCGTTCCGTTCCGCATTCCATTCGTCGTCCGCAACCGTTCGCCGGGACTGAAGCGCCGCGAGGCCCCCGTCGGATTCAGGAGTTCTCGTCATGCCACGCGTACGCAAGGGCGCCGCCCGCACTCAGGCCCGCCGCAAGATGCTCCGGGAGGCCCGGGGCTACTACGGAACCAAGCACCGTCTGAAGCAGCAGGCGAAGGTCGCCCTGCTCCGCGCCGGTCGGTTCGCCCACCGCGACCGCCGCGCTCGCAAGCGCGACTACCGCAGCCTCTGGATCACCCGCATCACCGCGGCGTGCCGGATGCGCGGCACCCGCTACAGCCTCTTCATCAACGGACTGCAGCTCGCGGGCGTCCTGCTCAACCGCAAGATGCTCTCGCAGATCGCGATCGAGGATCCGAAGACCTTCGACCTGCTCGTCGAGACCGCCAAGGCCTCGGCGACGGCCACTCCGGCCGCAGCCTGACGCGAGCCCCTCGACTTCGAACGATCGACACCGCCGTCCTCAGGGGCGGCGGTGTTGCTTCATCCGCGACCTCGAGTTGAAGGAGGGCGTTCGATCAAGCCGTCTCGCGGCCGCCCTGCTCGGAGGGGCCTGGCATCCGGCCGATCTCGCCCCGGAACGCCGCGGCCCGCTCGTTCTCACGGCGGATCGCGTCGTAGACCTCCTTGCGATGCACCGGAACATCGGCGGGCGCCTTGAAGCCGAGGCGCACTCGATCGCCTCGGATGTCGACGATCGTCACTTCGATTTCGTCGCCGATCATCACGGTCTGGTCCCGCTGACGGGAGAGGACGAGCATGGGGTGGCGGTCTCCTGCGTGAGCGATCGGTAGGGGCGAGACGACGGCGGAGAAACGGTCAGGCGATCCCGGCGAGCGCCGGCGCGTCGACATGGGCAAGGTCGTGGCGAAGCCCCCACGGGCTCTCGCCGGCGGTGACGAGCTGCAGGCCACGCCGCGAGACGGCATCCACGACGAGCGGCGCCCGCAGGTTCGCGGTGATCCGATCGCCATGCCGACTCACCAGGGCGAGCACCACCGCGTCATCGGAACGTCGCAGACCGAGTCGCGTGAGGTCCTCCGGTCGCAGATCCACCGAGTAGTCGGCGACCCAGAGTCCCGGATCGGTCGCCAGGAAGCACACCGCGGGATCCTCGACCGACTGCAGCCACCAGAAGATCTCGCGACGGTCGGCCCACAGCATCGCGAAGCGACGAAGCCCTCCGAATCCGGGGAGCCCGGCCGCGAACGTCACGATCCGCGACTCGTCGACCTCGACGCTTCCAAAGCGAACCGTGTGCAGCCGCATGCGGAACTCCAGGCGGCCATTCCGGCCGCGCTCCTGACCAGTCGTCGAAAGGACGGGGCAACCCGCCCGACGCCCTTCGATCGGATCGACCCCCGGCTTGGGCTTGAATCCCGGCGGGCATAACGCCTTCCGGTGGCCGAATGGGGCCGCCTGCGCGATCGCGGCGGGGTCGTAGGATCCGCCGATGCCTCGCGACTCGGATCTTCGATCCTCCTCCGATGGCGGCGGCGACTCCGACGCGCCGTTCGCGAGCCGAGCTCGGGGAGGGGTCGTCGCCTCGCTCGTCGTGACGATCGCCACCCTCTCGGTGGCGGGATTCCTCGCCTCGAGAACCGGCTCCGAGACGGGCTTCTCGCCGATCGAGCCGATCGCCGCGTTCGCGGTCGGCGTGCTGCCGGCGCTGCTCTGGCTCGGATTCGCCGGCGGACTTGCCGTTCCGGCGTCGAAGCTTCTGCCCCCCCATCTCGTCGGTTCCGAGCGGATGCTCGCCGCGCTGGCGCTCGGCGTCGGGCTTGCGATGTGGATCGACGCCGTGCTCGGGCGACTTGGGATCTTGACCCTCGGTGATGGAATCGCCGCCTGGACGATCGCGGTGCTTGGTGCGGCGGGACTGCTGGGTCCCCTTCGCCGCGCGTCATGGCGGCCACCGCGACTCGCCTGGCGCGACCTCACGCTCGCAACGCCGCTCGCCACGCTCGCCGTCGCGGCGATCGCAGCGCCCGGTTGGCTGTGGGCGAGCGAGTTCGGCGGCTACGACGCGCTCTCCTATCACCTGCAGCTTCCGAAGGAGTGGCTTGGCCTCGGCGTGCTCGAACCGCTCGGCCACAACGTCTACAGCCATCTCCCAAGCCATGTCGAAGCCTCGACGCTCCATCTGATGGCGATGCTGCGGGACCCGCTCGACGCGGCGATTCCGGCGCAGTGCCTTCAGGCGCTCCTCGCCGTCGCCACCGCCGCCTTGCTCGCGACGACCGCTCGGCGACTCGCGGGCGCGAATGCGGTCACTCCGGCGGGTTTCGTCGCCGCCGGCGCGTTTCTCGGCACGCCATGGATCGTCGTGACCGGCTCGCTCGCCTACTCGGAGATGGCGGTCTGCCTGCCGTTCGCAGCAGGGCTCGCGGTGCTGCTTCGCAGACCGTCCGAGGCCAACGCGCCTCGATCGCCCCAGACCGAGACGATCGCGATCGCGTTGCTCGCCGCGACGGCCATCGGCGCCAAGGCGACCGCGATCGGTTTCGTCGCCCTGCCCCTCGGCGTGCTGCTGCTCGCGTCGACGCCTCCGCGCCGATGGTGGATCGCGACGGTGCTGGGCTTGCTCGTCGGTCTCGTCGTCCTGTCGCCCTGGTTGTGGCACAACACCGTCTCGGCCGGGCAGCCGTTCTTTCCGCTGCTCGCCAACGCGCTTGGCGGCGGCGGTTGGAGCGACGAGCAGCGGGAGATCTTCGCGGCAGCGCACGGACCGGACGCCTCGCCGTGGAGCGCCTTCGTCGCCGAAGCCCTGCTGCACGGCCTCGGACCTGCCCCCGACGCCGGCGAGCCGTGGAGACCGCAGTGGTCGCTGCTGTGGATGCTCGGGCTCGCCGCGATCGCCGTGCTGGCGATCAGGCCGGCGTGGCGCGGCATCGCCGGACGACTTGGCCTGATCGTCGGAGTGAACGTCGTCTTCTGGGCGGCCGTCACCCACCTCGAGAGCCGGTTTCTCATCCCCGCCGCCGTGCCGCTCGCGATGGCGACCGGGCTCGCGACGGTTGACCTCCGTCGCCCGATCGAACGCGGCCTCCTCGTCCTGGCCGTGCTTGTCTGGGGGCTCGTGCCCGCGGCGATCTTCCTGCGCGAGCGACCGGTCTCCGAGGCGGATCGCTGGGGTTCGCCCGCGGCGGCGACCGGCCGAATCGCGGCGCTCTCGGGCGACCTGCACATTCGGCTGCTCCGGGATCCGGGCCTGTCGCGCGAGGCCCGCGGCGAGGTTCTCGAGACCGCGCCGCCCTGGACCTTCATCAACGATCCGTCGCTGACCGGGGCCGACGGCAAGGTGCTGCTCCTCGGCGAGGCCCGGCCGTTCTACCTGCGTCGAACCGGCGAGTACGCCACGGTGTGGGATCGCGGACGGGTCTCGTCTCTGGTGCGAGCGCATCCCGACGATCCAGCCCGATGGCGGCGCGAACTCGCCGAGGCGGGATTCACCCTGCTTCTCGTCGACCGAAACATGATCGATCGATGGCGTCGAGACGGATGGTGGGATGGAGCGCTCGATGCGGAGACCATCGACCGCCTGCTCGAGGCTCTCGTGCCGATGCGACGCTTCGCGTACGGTCTCGAGCTCTTCGCGATCCGGGAACCGGCCACGCCCGCAGGTGGAGGAAGCAGCCCCCGATG
>JBMSXH010000083.1:0-8368 GCA_049425445.1 Phycisphaerales bacterium
AGAGCGGGATGAAGAGCGGGAAGTAGGCGTTCTTGTGGCCGGTCGCCTTGAACATCCCGTCGAGTCCGCGCTGGATGTTCTCCCAGATCCCCCAGCCCCACGGCTTGATCACCATGCAGCCACGGACCGGCGAGGTCTCGGCGAGATCCGCGGCGCGGACGACCTGCTGGTACCACTCGGCGTAGTTCTCGCTTCGGGTGGGGGTGATGGCGGTGCGGGCGTCGCTCATGCGCGTCGCGCTCCTCGATCGACTGATCGAACTTGGGGTGAAGAACGTGCGGACAACGCCGAACACCACGGTTCGTGAGGTGTTCGGCCCGGTGTAGGACAGCGGGGGGGCGAAGGTACCATCCAACCATGACGATTGCCGCTGCCGACGCCACCGTTTCGGACGCCGCCGCGGCGCCCGCGCGCGGACTCGCGGCGGTCAAGGTCATCGCCTCGGACATCAAGCTTGCCCACAGCGTCTTCGCGCTGCCCTTTGCGCTCTTCGGGGCGTTCCTCGCCGCGACCAGCCCGTCGGGACCGCTCGCCGGCGAGACGCCGCAGCGGTGGCTCTTCGGTTGGCAGCTGGCGCTCGTCCTCGTCGCCATGGTCGCGGCACGGACGGTCGCGATGCTCGCGAACCGCCTCGCAGACCGGAAGATCGACGCGAAGAACCCCCGCACCGCCGGACGGGCGATCCCCTCGGGACGGCTCTCCGCCGGCACCGCCGTCCTCGCGATGCTCGTCGCCGCCACCGCGTTCGTCGCCTGCTGCGGTGGATTCTGGCTCCTCGACGGGAACATCTGGCCGATCCGCCTCGCGGTGCCGGTGCTGCTCTGGATCGCGGTCTACGGCTACCTCAAGCGATGGACGTGGATCTGCCACTTCTGGCTCGGTGCGAGCCTCGGGATCAGCCCGATCGCGGCGGCGCTGGCGGTGAACCCCGAGTCGCTCGGACACCTCGCGCCGTGGTTTCTCGGCGCTGCGGTCACCTGCTGGGTCGCGGGCTTCGACGTCCTCTATGCACTGCAGGATGTCGAGGTCGACCGCAAGGAGCGCCTCAAGAGTCTGCCCGCCAACTTGGGCATCGGCCCGGCGATGCACGCGAGCCGCGTGCTGCACGTCGCGAGCATCGGCCTGCTTGTCTGCGTCTATCTCTTCGATCCGAGCCAGGCGATGGGACGGCTCTTCGTCGGCGCAGTCGCCTTCGCCGCGGCGGTGCTGCTCTTCGATCATGCGACGATCTCGAAGAATCCAGGGCCCGCGCGGATCGGCCTCGTCATGACCCTGAACGGCCTCGTCAGCCTCGCCGTCGGCATCACCGGCATCGCCGATCTGCTCGCAGGATGACCCGGTAGAGCGATAGAGAGCGATGATCCGCGAAGCACCGAGCACGATCGACGAGAAGCCTCGCTGGAGCGAGGCGATCGCGACGATCGCGCCCTCGCCGCCGCGATCCTTCCGGCTCGATTCGCGGAAGCCTCTTGCCGACGCGCTCCGAACCGTCATGCTCGCGCAACTGGAAGGCGCCGTCGCCGCCTCGAACAGCCTGCCGAAGCTCGACGATCCGATCGAACGGGCCTCGGCGGTGCGCATCGCCCGCAAGGCGACCAAGCGCCTTCGAGCGATGGTCCCACTGCTCGAAGGTGCTGCGACCGAGGATTCGCTTGCCCGATGGACGGAATCACTTCGTCGCTGCGGACAGCTCTTCTCGGCGATCCGCGACCGAGATGTCCGCGGCGAGACGATCGCCTCGATCGCGCGGGAGATCCGGTCGAGTCTCGAGGACGAGGACGACCGCGAGTCGCTCGAGTCGATCACCGATCTCGCCGGTGGGCGCGGCTCGCCTCCGCGAAGCGAGGATGCGGTCGCCCGTGAGGCGGCCTCGATCATGGCGGCGATTCGAAGCGATCTCGAGACGATCACGCTCGCGACCATCGGCTGGTCGAGCCTGCGTCGGCGCATCCACGGCGACTGGCGCCGACTTCGGCGCCGGCTGCGGCGCGATCTCGCCGCGGGCTGCGACGAGCGCCTCCATGCCTGCCGGAAGTCCTGCGGAAGGCTCGAGGCGAAGCTGCTTCTCGTCGAGTCGCTCGACCCGCGGAGAATCCGAATCCGCCGACGAAGGCTCTCGGCGATCTACGACGATCTCGGCGGAGACCGAGACCTTCTTCTGGCGGCGGAGTGGCTCTGCCGGAGCGACCTCGCGCTCGTCCTTGGCGGTGCATCCGATCGATGCATCGAGACCCTGCTCGAGGCGATCGACCGCAACCGACGGAAGTTGCGAGTCAGGCTTTCCAAGCGAATCGAACGCATCCCGAGATCACGCCCCGGTGCCTGGCGTGCGATCCGACGGGACCACACGGCACCGACGGAACACGACTCATGAAGCTGCTCATCCGTGCCCTGGTCGCGTTGGTCGTGGTCGTCGTGGTCGTGGCGCTCGTCGCGCTCCTCACCATCGATCGGATCGCCAAGAGCGTGGTGGAGACCGCCGGCAGCAAGGCGGTCGGCGTTCCGGTGACGCTCGACTCGATCTCGATCAAGCCGCTCTCTGGCCGTGCCGCCATCGACGGCCTCGTGGTCGCCAATCCGCCGGGCTATCAGGCCAAGAGCATCCTCGCCCTCGATCGCGGGGAGATCGAAGTCGCGATTGGATCGCTTCTGTCGGATCAGCCCAACGTGCCGTCCATCGCGCTCGACGGGGTGACGGTCGACATCGAGCAGAAGATCGGCGGTTCCAACCTCAAGGATCTCCTGAACGGCATGAAGGCCGGCTCGAACGCGACCGCCTCGGCCGATTCCGAGGCGCAGCGCTTCAAGGTGGACGAGCTGTCGATCAAGGACATCCGCGTGACCGCGCAGATCCTGCCGGTCGGCGGCGGCGCCACCGACCTCTCGTTCACGATCGACGAGATCTCGATCAAGGACCTCGACGAGCAGAACGCCCAAGGCCTCGTGCTCGACGAGGTGATCAACAAGGCGATCGGCGCCATCCTCGCCGCGGTCGTCGAGCAGCTCGCGATCAAGGCGCCCGGCGAGCTGATCGCCGGGCTCGGCAACGCGATCGACTCGCTCGGACTTCCCGACGCGACCATGAAGGTCGGCGGTGGCATCGTCGATCTCGGCAAGGGGATCGGCAGCGCCGCGGGTCAAGCGGTGGAGGGTGTCGGCGAGGCGGTCGGGCAAGGTCTCGAGGGAATCGGCAAGGGCCTCGGCGACCTCATCGGCGGCAACAAGGACTGATCCCTCGACCTGATCGGCTCAGGCGGTCGCCGCCTCGACCCGGGGGAAGAGCGCGACCTTCCTGACGCGCTCGAATCGGCGCGAGGCGTCCATTCGGACCTGCTCGCCGAGCGTTCCGCCGTGTTCGACCGATTCCTGGCCGAGCGCCTCGCGCAGGCGATCCATCGAACCGGGCATCAGCGGCCAAAGCAGGGCGCTCGCGGCATGGAGCACCTCGAGGGACTGATGCAGGATCCGCGCCAGTTCGTCGCGGCGCGCGGGATCCTTGGCGATCTTGAACGGCTCGGTGCGATGGATGAACCCGTCGATCGCGCGGAAGAGCGACAGCCCGGCCGTGGCCATCCGATCGATCGCGAAGGCGTTGGCGGCGCCCTGCGCCTCGCCAAGCGCGGAAGCCACCGTCGCACCCCAGTCCTGACCGTCGATCACCCGATGCGGATCCTCGGGGCAGGGGACGTTCCCCTCGAAGTAGCGCTCCGCCATCGCGGTGACGCGGCTCGCACCGTTGCCGACGGTGTTGACGAGGTCGGTCAGGTAGGCGTCGGCGAAGTGGTCCTCGCGGAAGTCGGCGTCGGCGGCCCCAAGCGGTCCGCGCGTCGACATGAACCATCGCCAGGCGTCGAGCCCGTACCGCTCGTGGTAGCGGGCGATCGCCTCGAGGTCGACGAAGTTGCCGAGGCTCTTGCTCATCTTCTGGCCGTCGGCGATCCAGAACGCATGCGCGTAGACGCATTTTGGCAGGGGAAGGTCGAGCGCCATCAGCAGCGCCGGCCAGATCACCGCGTGGAACCAGAGGATCTCCTTGCCGATCACGTGGAAGTCGGCGGGCCAGTACTTCGCACGCTCCCCCGCGAAGGAGTCCTCGTCGCCGAGTCCAAGCGCGGTCGCGTAGTTGAAGAGGGCGTCGATCCATACGTAGACGACGTGGCCGTCCGCGCCGGGCATGGGAATGCCCCAGGAGAAGTTGGTGCGGGTGATGGGGACGTCCTGCAGTCCCTCGCGCAGGCGACCAAGCACCTCGTTGCGGCGCCCGATCGGACGCACGAAGTCGGGGTTCGCCTCGAAGTGCTTCTCGAGCCGCTCCGCAAAGGCGCTCAGCCGGAAGTAGTAGTTCGACTCCTTCGCCCGCACGAGCGGCCTGCCGGTGACCGGGCTCTTGTAGTCGAGCTCCTTCGCCTTCGTCTCGGTGTGGTACTCCTCCTGCCCCTCGTCGTACCAGCCCTCGAACTCGCCGAGATAGACCGCGCCCGATCGCTCGAGACGCTCGAGGAACCGCTGCACCTGCCGCTCGTGCCGCGGCTCGGTGGTGCGGATGAAGTCGTCGTTGGAGAGCCCGAACAGGCCGAGCACCCGGCGGAACTCCGCCGCGTTCTCGTCGGCGAGCTGCTGGGGAGAGACGCCGCGCTCCTTCGCGGACTTCTCGACCTTGACGCCATGCTCGTCGGTGCCGGTCAGGAAGAAGACGTCGCGTCCGGAGATCCGCATGAAGCGTGCCCACACGTCGCAGAGCGTGGTGGTGTAGGCGTGACCGATGTGCGGCCGGTCGTTGACGTAGTAGATCGGCGTGGTGACGTAGGCGGTCTCCGAGCCGTGCGAAGGATGTCGATTCGGTGCGGAGGCGCTCATGGCGCGAGTATAAACGTCGCCTTCTGACGGACTCGGACTCGCCGCGTCTGTGCCTCGACCCTGCGGCCACGGAATCCACGCGTGCCATCGAACGGACCATCGCCGCCCGGTTCACCGCGAGGTGCCGCCACCTCGAGCCTTCCCGCGATCGTCGGAACGCTGATCGCCATCGCGGTCGCTGTCCTGATCGGCGTGCTTGGCCCGCAGTTGGGCGATCGCGGCATCGCGCCGTCGGGGGTTCCGCTCGGCGCGGTCGTCGAGAGTCTTGGCGAGCTTCACGAGTCGGGATTCCCCGGCGAAGCCGACGAGATCGCCTGGCGGCGCGAGATCGAGTCGCTTGCGAAGGCGCGGATTCCGCGGATCGGCCCCGGCAGCGAGCTCGATGGATGGACCTTCGAGGGGTTTCGAAGCGGAACCCTTCCGGGCATCGCGGCGGCCGGCGAGATGGTCGTCGCTCGATTCAAGCGCGACCGTCCCGAAGGCCTTGGTCATCTCACCGTGGCGGCCGTCGCCGACCGTGGAGCGCTGACCCGCTTCGACGGATTCGCACGAAGCAGGCCTCTGCAGGCCGGCGAGGTCCTCGAGTTCGCGCCGGACGAGACCGCCGGTGGCACCCTCGTGCTCGTCGTCGTCGATGAACTCGTCTGGATCGCGCATGCCGATCCGTCCGAGGACGACCCTCTCCAGGGAATCCGCCGGGCCCTGCTCGGAGGCGAACGACCCGAACCGCCGTCCGCAGATCGTCCGATCGACGGTTGAACAGGTCGTGCCGGAACGCGTTTTCGGACCATCGACCGCCACGGAGGGGTTCATGGTGGAAACTCGCGCTCGATTCGCGGGGAAGGCCTTCCTAGGCTGAGGTCGGTGCGGCGAGTGCGGTGCCGCGCGACATGAAGCCGATGGGAGTTTCCCGAAGCGAGTGCCACCGACGCTTCCCGTACCCGCCTGCGAGCCAACCTTCGATGATCCGACCCCTCCTTCCCGCCTCGATCGTGCTCGCCATGGCCACGGCCGTCTCGGCCCAGAACGCCCTCGATCACAACCTGCAGCGCGGGCCTGGTGCCAGCCGCATCAACCCCGCCGCGCCCAAGGTCGACTACCGCGCTCGAAACGAGGATGTCACCGGCACGCTCGCCGGCGGACGCAGTTTCCGCGGCAACGTCGGGTACCGGCCAAGCGACGACTTCTGGGCGCCGGTCGGATCCGACTCGATCCAGCGGTCGCTGAGCAACAGCGCCTACAGCGACCCGGCGCTCTTCAACTCGCCCCTTCGCAACGACCAGTTCCGCGTCGCGGACGGACTCGGGGTCTACCAGTTCCGCCGCGAGTACACCCAGACGCCGCTCTACACCAACGTGCAGCAGGTCGAAGGGCTCGTCGATCGCCAGATTCGACTCGACCGCTCGACCGCGGCGATCATGAGCGGCAACCTCTACAGCACCTCGGTCGGCACCACTCAACTCGGCATGGTGCGCGACGCCGAGCGTGGGTCGTCCTTCATGTCGGCCTCGCCGCTTCGTGGCGTGCGTTCGCAACCGGTCACCGACCCGCTGCTGGGCCTCAACGTCTCTCCCTTCGATCGGGCGCGGCTCGTCGAGGACATGCAGGCTGGTGCGATCGCTTCGGCGCAGGTTGGTGTTCCGTACTTCAATCCGCTTGCGCCTCGCGTGGAGGATCTCGAATCGCGATCCGTTCCCGATTCGATGCGGACGGGCGCACGCGTCGAGGGTGGAGTCGGCGGTGCCATCGATCCCGCCGCCGTCAGTGGGCGATTCGAAGGTCGGCGTCCTGGGACCGACCCGGCCTACGAGCGGATCGTGGCGAAGATCCTCGAGCAGTACGCCGACCGTGCCGACGTCGAGGTGGTCGCCGATCCAAAGGTCGTCGAAGCGGTTCGCGAGCAGCTCGAGGCGCTTCGCATGAACCTTCGCGGCGAGTTCGACGAGGCGATCATTGAGGCCGAGCAGGGTTCCGTGCGGGATGGCGTTCGACTTCCGGGCGAGGAACTCGGTGATCCAGCCGAGATCGATCCAAACGCCACGATGCAGACCGATCGCCTCGCGGGCGGCACCGCGAGGCTTCCCGGCCTTGGTGATCGTGGTCGCGATCCGCTGGCAGATCCACAGGACGACGAGGACCCGCTCGCGGCCATCCCGCAGGAACGCACCCTGTCGATCGAGGAGATGGCGGAAGTCCTCCGGCACGGCCGACTCGTCGAGAGCCTCACCGAAGGCGAACGCAATCGGGTGCGGGAGTTGATCGAGGAGGGGCAGTCGCTCGTCGCCAAGGCCGACTACTTCAAGGCGGAGCGTCGATTCGAGTCGGCGCTTCGCATGCAGCCGGATCACCCGATGGCGACGGCGGGCCTCGCGAGCGCACAGATCGGCGCGGGTCTCTACCTCTCCGCAGGTCTCACCCTTCGCAAACTCTTCACCGACTATCCGGAGATGATCGACACCCGCTATGCGGAAGGGATCATCCCGTCGCGTCAGCGGCTGGAGGCGGTCGCCGAGGTCTGCCGCAATCGCATGACCATGGGGCGCGATTCGGCAGGCTATGGACTGGTCGTCGCCTTCATCGGGCATCAGCTCGAGATGCCGTCGCTGATCAAGGATGGTCTGCTGCCGATGCTCGACGACGACACGACCAGGCCGCTTGCCGAGATCCTCGAGGCCGTCTGGCTTGGAGACGAGGAACCCGGCAAGTAGGCGATCGCCGATCAGGCGAGCGAGGCCGGTCCTCGCAGTCCGAGCGTGCGGTGGATCTCGCGGGTCGATCGCGACTTGTTGAGCGTGTAGAAGTGGATTCCTCGGACACCTTGGTCGAGCAGGTCACGGCACTGTTCCGCTGCCCAGTGCGTGCCCACCCGCTCGACCGACTCCGGGTCGTCCTTGCAGCGCTCGAGGGCCTTGAGAAGCGGCGCCGGGAATCGCGTGCCCGCGGCAAGGTCCGCCATGCGATCAAGTCCTGAAAGGCTCGTGATGGGCATGATCCCCGCGAGGATCGGAATCCTGATCCCTGCGAGTCGACAGCGCTCGCACCAGTCGAGGAACGCGCGATTGTCGAAGAACATCTGCGAGCAGATCCAGTCGGCGCCGGCGTCGACCTTGGCCTTCAGATGATCGATCTGCCGCAGCGTGTTCGGGGTCTCGGGATGGCCCTCCGGGAACCCGGCGACTCCGATGCCGAACCCACCCGGCACGCCCAACGCCTCGCCGACGGCGCGGATCTCCCGCACCAGGTCGATCGCATGGGGGAAGTCGCCCGGGGAGAGTCCGGCGGCGTCGCGTGGTGCGTCGCCCCGCAGAGCCAGGATGTTCGAGACGCCGGACTCGGCATAACGCTCGAGGATCGCTCGAATCTCCGCGCGGCTGTGCCCGATGCAGGTGAGGTGGGGGATGGGATCGAGTGTCGTCTCGCGTCGGAGACGGACGACCAGTTCGTGGGTCCGGTCGCGGGTCGAACCGCCCGCGCCGTAGGTGACCGAGACGAAGGACGGCTGCAACGGCTC
>JBMSXH010000084.1:0-8333 GCA_049425445.1 Phycisphaerales bacterium
CCGGGCCGCTCGCGATCGCGATTCGCAACCGCGACAGCCGGCTCGACGATCCCTCCAAGACGCCGCCGGTCACGCGTCCTCGGCCCGGGCACGCCGATCTCGCGGGCAGCCTCAAGTTCCTCTCGGCCGATTGCCGCGACGTGATCGAACGCTCGAGCGCCCGCGAGACCGCGGCGCGGGTCGCGGCGGGCGCCGCAGCGCGATGCCTGCTCCGCGAGTTCGGCGTCGAGGCCTTCGCCTTCGTGCGGGGCGCGATCGACGCCTTCACCGATGTGCAGGCGACACCCTCGAACTGGCGTTCGCTCCGGGATCTCCGCGACGCGAGCGAGGTGGCGGTGCCCGACCCCGCGGCGAGCGAGCGGCTCGTCGAACGGATCCGCGAGGCGAAGGAGTCGAAGGACACCGTCGGCGGCCTCGTCGAGGTGCACGTCTTCGGCGTGCCGCCAGGACTTGGCGCCTGCGGCGGCGGACCCGATCGGCTCGATGCGAGGATCGGGGCCGCAGTGCTCGGAGTGCAGGCGATGAAGAGCGTCGAGATCGGCATGGGAGCCCGCGTCGCGAACCATCCCGGCTCGCGGGTGCACGATGCGATCCTCTTCGACGCGTCGCGTCGCGGGTCCTCGTCGCTCGGCTTCGAGCGCCTCACCAACCACGCCGGCGGCATCGAGGGCGGCATGAGCAACGGCATGCCGATCGTCGTGACCGCGGCGATGAAGCCGATCAGCACCCTTCTGCAGGGGATGCCGAGCGTCGATCTCGCGACCGGCGAGGCGCAACGATCGGCCTACGAGCGATCGGACGTCTGCGCGGCCGCGGCCGCGAGCGTGGTTCTCGAGAACGTGGTGGCGTTCGAGGTGGCGAGGGCCTTCCGCGCGAAGTTCTCCGGCGACTCGCTCGAGGAGGTTCGCGGCCAGTTCGAGGCATGGATCGCCCGCGCCCGCGAGATCCCGCCGACCTTCTCGACTTCCTGACAATCGTCTTCCTGACCGATGTTCACGGGGACTCGACATGCCCGCCTACACGCGCGTCCATCGGTTGCTGCGGCTCGTCCTCCTCGTGCAGACGGGCCGACATCGCGCCAAGGAGCTCGCCGATCTCTGCCGCACGAGCACCCGCAACATCTATCGAGATCTGAAGGAGCTCGAAGGCGCCGGCATCCCGGTCCGCTTCGACCGCGCCTCGGGGTGCTACCGCCTCGCCGCGGGCTTCCATCTGCCCCCGATGCAGTTGGCGATCGAGGAGTGCCTCGCGATCTCGCTGCTCGTCGAGCAGCTCGGAGGACGCCGGCAGATCCCCTTCCTCGGCGAGGCGATGCACGCGCTCCGCAAGATCGAGGCGCAGCTGCCGGCACCGATCCGCGAGCGGATCGACGCCGATCGCGGAAGCCTCGAGGTCCGCACCGCGGCCGCCGAGCCTGCCGATCAGCACCGCGACGTCTACGAGAAGGTTCGACGTGCGATTCGAGATCGCACCGCGCTCGAGGTCGCCTACGAACCCGCCACCAGCAACTCGGAGCGGAGGGAGCGCCGGTTCTCCTTCGAGCCCTACGCGCTCTTCTTCTCGGTGCGGGCGTGGTACGTCGTCGGACGTCGCGGCGACACCGGTGATCTTCGGTCGCTGAAGCTCAGCCGCTTCGCGTCGATCCGGGAGACCGCCGATCGCTATCGGATTCCCAAGTCCTTTTCCCTCGACAAGCATCTCGGCAACGCGTGGCGCATGATCCGCGGCGGCGCAGACTCGAAGGTCGAGATCCGCTTCGACGCGGAGTTCGCCGCCACCGTCAGCGACACGATCTGGCATCGCACGCAGGAGGTGCACCATCACGCCGACGGCACGTGCACCCTCGAGTTCACGGTGAGCGGATTCGACGAGATCGCCTGGTGGGTGCTCTCGATGGGCCCCCACTGCGAGGTGCTCAAGCCGAAGGCCCTCGCCGACCGCGTGAGAGATCTCGCGGCCCGCACCGCCGATCGCTACGCGGCGCCCGCCAAGGGCCGTCGCCACAACCGGCCGCCACGCGCTGGTGGCGCGGACACTCGGTGACAACGCCTCTGCCCGCGGGCAAGGAAGACGGGCTTCTTCGTGATTCGTCCCGATTGGTGACGGTGGCCGCGGCAAACGACGCTTTCTTCTCGGGGCGGGTCATCCGTTCGCGGTGGCGGAAGTCCAGTCCCCATGCCTGCTGCGGGAACGGTCGCCCTCGGGCGGCCGTTCCCCGGCGGCATGCGGCGGCCCATCGACGGTCCCCACGACCCGATTGCTTGAACCGATCGCTTGACCCAATGCCTCGAGTCAACCGATCGACGCGGGATGCCAGATCGTCTTGACTTCGGTGAAGGGCGCAATCGCGTCAAGCGACGCCCAGCGGTCGGCATCCTCGAGCCCGCTCCGTTCCGACGGCAGCTCGACCATGCGGAGTCGCTTGAGGCTCTCCGCGGAGGCCTCTCCGACCGCCGCGGCGAGCCCGGGATCGAGTCCGATCGCACCGAGCGCCTGGATCTGCCGATGGCTCGCCATCGCCGGGGCGATCTCCGCGACGCCGCCGGTGAGCACATTCACGACGCCCGCCGGCACGTCCGAGACGCCGAGGATCTCCGACATCGCGACCGCCGGCATCGGGCCTCCTCGTCCTCGGCGGACCCCTTCTTCGGCGCCGGCGCAGAGGGGCGCGGCGATCGCGGTGACGAACCCGAGCTGGCTCGGACGAGGCGGCGCGATCGACGCCGCGACTCCCACCGGCTCCACCGTCGCCATGACGTAGTTCGGTCCCGACACCGCGCACTGGCCGCCAAGCAGGGCCGTGATCTTGTCGGTCCAACCTGCGAAGGACACCATGCGGTCGATCGACCGCTCGACCTCGCGCCGCGCCGACGCCGCGGTGGATCCCTCGACGGCGCGGATCGACTCCGCGAGTTCGTCCCGCCGCGACTCCATGAACTCCGCGATGCGATAGAGGATCTGCCCACGCAGGTAGGGCGTCGCCTGCGCCCAACCGTCCGCCGCCTTCGCGGCCGCCTCGACCGCATCGCGAAGATCCTTGCGGCTCGCGCGGGCGACGTGGGCGATCACGGCGCCGGCCGGATCGAGGATCGGCTCGCTGCGTCCCGACTCCGAGCGCGGATACGCGCCGCCGATGTAGAGCTTGCAGGTCTTGGCAACGGGAACGCGACTCACGCGAGGTACTCCCTCAGGCCCGCGACGCCGCCCTCGCGCCCGAATCCGCTCTCGCGGAATCCGCCGAAGGGCGCCGTTGGATCGAAGCGGTTGAAGCCGTTGCACCACACGACGCCAGCCTTGACGCGACGGGCGAACTCGAGGGCCTTCGCGCCCTTGTCGGTCCAGACGCCTGCCGAGAGTCCGTAGGCGGTGTCGTTGGCCCGCGCGACGGCCTCGTCGGGCGTGCGGAAGCTCATCACCGCGAGCACCGGTCCGAAGATCTCCTCCCGGGCGATCGTCTGCGAGGGCTGCACGCCGCTGAAGAAGGTCGGCCGGCACCAGAAGCCCCGCTCCGGAAGCGGACGATCGCCGCACTCGTGGAGCGTGGCTCCCTCGTCGACGCCCCGCGCGACGTAGCCGCGGATCGTCTCGAGCTGCCGCCGCGAATTGATCGCCCCGACATCGGTGTTCTTGTCCATCGGATCGCCGACCCGCAGCGACTTCATGCGCCAGGCGAGCTTCTCGATCACCTCCTCGAGCACGCTCTCCTCGACCAGCAGCCGGCTTCCCGCGCAGCAGACCTGACCCTGGTTGAACCAGATGCCGGCGACGATTCCCTCGACGGCCTGATCGATCGCCGCGTCGGCGAAGATCACATGCGGCCCCTTTCCGCCGAGTTCGAGCGTCACCTTGCGGCGCCTTGCGGCGCAGCTCGCGGCGATCCGCTTGCCGACCTCGGTCGATCCGGTGAAGGCCACCTTGTCGACGCCCGCGTGCTCGACGAGCAGGCGTCCGGCTTCCGGACCGCCCGTGACGATGTTGACGACGCCCGGAGGCAATCCGACCTCCTGCAGGATCTCCGCAAGGCGCAGCGCCGTGAGTGGCGTCGTCTCGGCCGGCTTGAGGATGCAGGTGTTCCCGCACGCGAGCGCCGGCGCGAGCTTCCACGCGGCCATCAGCAGCGGGAAGTTCCACGGAATGACCTGCGCGCACACGCCGATCGGCACGGGGTCGCGCCCCGGCGCGGCGTAGGCGAGCTTGTCGCACCAGCCCGCATGGTGGAAGAAGTGCTGCGCGACGAGCGGCACGTCGAAGTCGCGGCTCTCCTTGATCGGCTTGCCGCCATCGAGCGTCTCGAGCACCGCGAGTTCGCGGGACCGATCCTGGATTCGCCGGGCCACGCGATAGAGCAGCTTCGCCCGTTCGATCGGCGGCGTCCGGCTCCATTCCCTGAAGGCACGCCGCGCCGCCTCGACGGCCCGATCGATGTCGGCCCCGCCGGCGTCGGCGACCTGGGCGAGCGGCGCCTCGGTCGCCGGATTCACCGTCTCGAAGGTGCGGCCATCGGCGGCCGGAGCGAACGAGCCGTCGATGAAGAGGCGGGCCTCCGAATCGATGCGCACCTTGACCGTCTCGGGTGCCGGGCTCAGGTCCCAGTCGGCGATCGGGTGGCGGTCGGAAGGCGGTGAGGACATCGTGGATCCGAAGGGTACCGGTCGATCGCCCGCCGCGGGCAGTTCGAGGCGGGGCGCGATCGAAACCGTCCGTCGGCGACGCCGAACCCGCCGCCATGACCCGCATCACGCTTCTCGCGGCCGCCGCCATCGCCCCGCTGCTGTCCTCCTGCGCCCTCTTCGGCATCCCCGGGGATGGCGAGGATCAGGGAGCGGTTCGAACCCCCGAACTCGTGACCCGCGTCGGAGGCGAGCGCGACGCCGCGATCGAGGTCGTGAACGGGCAGTACCGCGTCGGCCGAAGCCTCGTCGAGGCGCCCCTGCCCGAGGGCTACCCCGAGCCGACCCCACCCGGGGCGATCGACCTCAAGCGGTATCCCTCGGTGCGGCGGGCCGAACTCTCACGAGCCGGCAGTCCCGACGGCGGGATGAACAGCGGCTTCTGGCCTCTCTTCAACCACATCAAGGACCGCGACATCGCCATGACGAGCCCGGTCGAGATGGACTACGAGGGCATGCCGCTCGACGGAAACGGTCGACCGGAGCGGTGGACGATGTCCTTCCTGTACCGCACGTCCGACCTCGGCCCCACCGGCGATGCCGGCAACGTGCTGGTCGTCGACACCGACGCGATGACCGTGCTTTCGATCGGACTGAACGGCTCCTACGGACTCGACCGGGTCAAGCAGGGCATGGCGAAGCTCGAGGCGTGGCTGGCCGCGCATCCGGAGTGGATCGCCGACGGCAGCCCCCGAGCCTTCTACTACAACGGCCCCTACGTTCCGAACGCCCGCAAGTGGTCGGAGATCCAGGTGCCGGTTCGTCCGAAGGACGGGGGATCGGCATGGCCGACCCAGATGGGCGGACTCTCGTCGGCAGACCCCGGCGAAATCGCTGCCGCCCCCACCATCGACCCGGTAGATTGACCCCTTCGCCGCAACCGCCCGCGGCGAGGAGGAGTCCCTCGATGAGCGATGTCGCGCCCCCTGCCACCGCCGGTCCCTCGGTTCTGGCGATCGACATCGGAGGCAGCCACGTCAAGATTCGTATCCCATCCGATACGGAACGGCGCCGCTTCCCGTCGGGCCCGACCCTCACACCGCAGGCGATGGTCGAAGGAGTCCTGAAGCTCGCCGAAGGCTGGACCTACGACTGCGTGTCGATCGGTCTGCCGGCGCCGATCCTCGACTCCTCGGTGCTTCGCAATCCGGTGAATCTCGGCCCGGGCTGGGTCGGCTTCGACTACGCGGGCGCGTTCGGGAAGCCGACCAAGCTCGTCAACGACGCCGCGATGCAGGCCGTGGGCAGCTATGTCGGGGGTCGGATGCTCTTCCTGGGTCTCGGCACCGGGCTCGGAAGCTGCATGGTCGACCGGTATCTCATCCAGCCGATGGAACTCGCCCACGCCCCCTATCGCCGCGGCAAGAGCTACGAGGACTACGTCGGCGAGCGGAGCCTCGAGAAGCGTGGCAAGAGCCGGTGGCGCAAGAGCGTGGACGACGTGATCTCGATCCTTCGGGCCGCCCTGCTTCCCGACTACGTCGTGCTCGGCGGCGGCAACACCCGGCTTCTCAAGTCGATGCCCGAGGGATGCGTGCGCGGCGACAACGCCAACGCCTTCGAAGGCGGCTTCCGGCTGTGGCAGGACGCCTGGAAGGACTCGCTTCCGACCCGCTTCGAGGTTCCCAAGTCGGACGCGCCCACGGACGCCGCCGCAGGCTGAACGGCGCCGCGACGTGATCGCGGTCCACGCCGGGACGTTCGATCGCGGGCTTGGTGTTCCTTCGACGATCTCGAGGCTTCAAGCCGTCGAGACATCCCACGAGGCGACGTAGCGACCGCCGTCCGCCGCCTTGAGGACCTGTCGCAGCAGATCGTCGAGGAGGCTCGACGCTCCGATCCGGAAGAGCGTCGGCGTGAACCACTCCATGCCGAGGGTCTCGCGCAGCATGACGAGATAGTGCAGCGCCTGCTTCGCGGTGCGGATGCCGCCGGCGGGCTTGAGCCCGATGCGAGGTCCGCCGCATCGACGCGCATCGCGAATCGCCTCCATCATCACCAGCGCCACCGGCATCGTCGACGCGGGGTTCACCTTGCCGGTCGAGGTCTTGATGAAGATCTCGCCATCGGCCGGTGCCGGAAGTCCCGGTGCGGTGCAGGCCGCCTCGATCGCAAGGTCGCTGGTGCGACGGACGCGGTCGAGGGTCTCGAGTTCACCGGTCTCGAGGATGATCTTGAGGTGCGCTCGACCGCAGGCGGCTCGGGTCTCGGCGATCTCCTCGCGCACCGCCTGCTCGCGTCCGGCAAGCAGCAGACCGCGGGAGATCACCATGTCGATCTCGTCGGCGCCATCCTCGACGGCGCGGCGAACCTCCTCGAGCCGCGTGGCGAGCGGCGCCTGTCCGCTTGGGAACGCGGTCGCCACCGAGGCCACCTTGATGGCGGTTCCCGCGAGACACTCTCGCGCCACCGGCACCAGGCTCGGATAGACGCACACCGCGGCGACGGACGGAACGGGCTCGGCCCCTCCCCGGAGAGACCCCGCCCACGGACGAATCGCCTTGCGGCAGAGCGCCCGCACCTTCTCCGGGCTGTCCTTTCCCTCGAGGGTGGTGAGGTCCAGCATCGAGATCGCGAGACGAAGCCCGCGGGACTTCGCGGGCTCCTTGATCGATCGCTTCGTGAAGGAGGCGGCTCGGGCAGCCGCCATCGTCGCATCGACCGGATGGACTGCGATCGTCATCGGTTCATCCGCCTCGCCCTGCGTTGAAGAGGGTCGGCAGGTGCACGCCGGCGCGGAAGACGATGCGGCGATCGGCGGTGCTCGGGATCTCGTAGACGTAGAGGATCTCGTCGCGACCGTCGATCAGGTAGAGGACCTCCTGCACCTGGCCTTCGGCGTCGACGCCCGCCTTCGCGGTGACCATGTTGAATCCGGCGCTGCCGGTGACGGCCTGGTCGGCGTGGGCGGCTCCGTCGGGCGAGCGGCCCGCCTCGACGAGCACCAGCGCCGCGATCACGAACGCGGAGGCCCACAGCGGAATCTCGACTCGTGCGGACTTCGACATGGCGTTCGTTGGGAAGCGACTCCGAAAGTCAGTTGCGGCCGCGCGTCGAAGCGACCGAGTCCGACGCGAGGCTCCGGAAACCGAGGCCCACGAGCTCGCCTCGCTCGCGGCTCCAGGAGACCGCGACGAGCTCCTCGTGCACCTGATCGAGGATCCAGACGACCTGAGGCTTCGCGCCCGCGACCTCGCCGGCCAGCATCAGGTACTCGCCGCGCGGACGCCCTTGGGCATCGGCCTGCGGCGCCAAGCGCACTGCGCCGAGCACTGCCAACAGCGCCGCATTGACGGCTAGCAGCATCTTGACGCCGGAACGTCGCCTCGCGTTGTGGCGCTCCCGAGGACGCATCAGACGTCCTGATGCGAGCGCTTGGATGGATAGAGGCTGATCGCGATCACGATGCCGCCAAGCACCGCGAGCACCGCGTAGCCGATGATCGGGTTGTAGGTGCCGTCCTTGCTCGGCTGCGGCGGGGCGAGTTGGGCCAGCGCCGTCGAGGCGGTGGCGGCGAGGGCGAGGGCGGCACAGGTCGCGCGGGCGGTGAGGGTGCGAAGCATCTCGGAAGGGTACGGGCAGCGCCGGGCGGCGGCAATGGTCGAGATCCCGCGACACGCCGACTCGTTCGCAGGCAGGGCCCGCCGGCGCCAGACGCGACGC
>JBMSXH010000085.1:0-8256 GCA_049425445.1 Phycisphaerales bacterium
TTCGCGCGGCGGGCGATGGCTTGGCCGGACTGGACCTGATGGACGGGATGGACTCGGAGGGCGAAGCGCTGCCCCCGCTGCGGAAGGCCTGCTCGAGGTCCGTCTCCTCCTCTCCTCTTCGACTCTTCTCCTCTTCTCTTCTCGTCATGCCCTCCTGGCCGACCCCTCGAGCGCCTTCTGGACCTCCTCGAGCAGTTGCGAGACCTGGAAGGGCTTGAACAGAAAGCAATGCAGGCCTTCCTGGCTCGATCGCACGATCGAGTGGTGCGGGTCGTAGCCGAAGCCGGTCATCAGGATCACCGGCGTGTCGGCATGCGCCTCCTTCGCGGCGCGGAACACCTCGTAACCGTTGCGGTCGGGCATCCGCACGTCGCTGACGACCAGTTCGAATCGCCTTCCGCCCGGCTTCGACGAGGCCTCGATCGCCTCGATGGCGGTCGCGCCGTCCTCGCAGACCACGACCTCGCAGCCTCGACGCTCGAGCACGGCGCGGATGGTCTGTCGGATCTGGGGTTCGTCGTCGGCGACGAGCACCCGCCGGCCCGCGAGCGAGGCTTCGATCGCCGCGTCGCGCAGGAACTCCTCTGCGCCGAGGATCGACTGCGGACCCGATGTCGAGGAGGCGAGCCGCACCTCGATCGATGCGACCGCCTCGCGGATCGCGGGCGCGGCCTCCGCGGCGACGCCGCCCTCGGCTTCGAGCCTCGCAAGCACCGCGGAGAGCGCATCGAGCGGCGCCCGCAGTTCGCCGAGCACGTTGTCCGCGACCTGCCGATTGGTCGTGTAGCGCTCGACCACCAGCATGTCGAGGATGGTGAGCGCGAGGCCGAGGTACCGGGCGTAGAGCTCGAGGCAGAGCCGATCCTCGTCGTCGAACCGACCGGGTTCGGTCGACTCGACGTCGAGCGTGCCGATCACCGCCTCGCCGCGGCGCACCGGAACGGTGACGCTGCTCTTCGCGCCCGCGAGGCCGGGCAGATAGTTCGGATCGTTGACGGTGTCTCGACAGACGTACCCCTGTCCCGACGAGGCGACCAGTCCGGAGATCCCCTGCCCGTCGGTGCGGGCGAAGAGCCGCTGTCCGATCGGAAGCGGCTCGATCCCCTGGGACATCACCAGTTCGAGCTGGCCGCTCCGGGGATCGATCAGCCGAACCTCGAAGGGCAGTTCCTTGCCGGGCGAGGGCAGGATCGCCGAGATGCCGGCGACGAGCCGCTCCTCGATGCGGCGAAGCCGCGCGGTGACCGGTTGCGAGACCCAGCGGCTGTCGACGTCGAGCAGCTCGCCGCCCGCCGCATCGACCGCCTCGATCCGCTCCTGCAGACGGCGGCTCGCGGTCACGTCGAGCATCAGCCCGATGGCGTGGTCGTGGCCCTCGCCAGGCACTTCGGCGACGACCACTTCGTAGGCGGCGTCGGCGGTCGAGATCGCCTGTCGTACCGATCCGGAGGTCTCGTCGCCGTGCTCGCGTCCCCGAAGTTCCTCGAGTCCGCGGACGCACGCGTCGGCGAAGCTCCGGAGTGCCTCCGGAGAGCCGCCGGCGAGTTGATTGTTCATCCAGAGGATCTCGCCGCTCGCGTCGACGAGGCCCACGCCCTCCCCGAGCCGGCTGATCGTCTCGAGCGCGGCGCCTTCGTCGAAGGGACGGCGGCGCGGCTGATCGGAGACGACGAGCTTGAAGCGAGCCTCGAGTGCCTCGCGCACCGACGGTTCGATCGACTCGAGCGACCGAAGGTCGGGGAACACGAGCAGCCGCTTGGGCGAGGCCGTCATTCGGGTTCGGGGTGCGAATCGCGAGCGGGGCGGGGAGATCGGTCGAGGCCGCCGCAGCGGCTCGAGGAGGTGGAGTCTATGAGCCTCTCGTTTGCGACCGCAACATCTCCGCGGGAACCGCCGCGAGCGCGTCGACGAGACAGGGCTTCGGTCCGAACGAGCCGCGGACTGCAGTAGACTCGCCCGTTCCGCCGATTCGCCGCGGACGGCTCGCGACACGCCATTCGGCGGACGCGGCCATCCGGCCGAGACGCCCGCCTCCCATGATCCTCGCGAACGGTGTCAGCAAGCGGTTCGGGCTCGTGCCCGCGGTGACGGACCTCTCCTTCGAGGTGCCGCGGGGCAGCGTCTGCGGATTCCTCGGCCCCAACGGCTCTGGCAAGTCGACCACGCTTCGCATGCTCACGGGCCTCGTTCGGCCAGACGCCGGCACGATCTCGATCGACGGGGTGGATGCGGTGGCCGCCTGGCAGGACGCCCGACGCCGGATCGGCTACTTGCCCGAATCGGCGCCGGCGTATCCGGAGATGCGGGTCGAGGAGTACCTGGCCTTCCGCTGGCGAATCGCCGGGCGGAAGGGGGCGGCGCGGGACGCGATTGCCCGATCGGTGGAGCGATGCGGCCTCGGCGAGGTTCGACGAAGGCTCGTCGGCACGCTGAGCCGCGGCTTTCGGCAACGGGTCGGCCTCGCGGCGGCGCTCCTCGGCGATCCCTCGGTGCTCCTGCTCGACGAGCCCACCGAAGGGCTCGACCCGTTTCAGGTGCGGGAGTTCCGCTCGCTGGTGCGCGAGTTCGCGGAGGGACGCACGGTGCTCTTGAGCAGCCACCTGCTCTCCGAGGTCGAGACCCTCTGCGACCGGGTGGTGCTGATCCTGCGGGGCAGGCTCGTCGCGAGCGGCACGATCGAGTCGTTGCGGAGCGCCGCCGAATCGCGCGGTGGGCATGCAACGGTGCTCGTCGAGAGCGATCTCGTCTCGCTCGCCCCGATCGAGCGGATCGATGGCGTGCGGGGCATCACCTCCTCGGCTGGCGGCGAAGGCCGATGGCGATCGCTCGAGATCGCGGTCGATCCCGGCACCGACGGCCGCGAGGCGATCCACGCGGCGATCGTCGCGGCCGGCGGCCGAGTGCGTGAACTGCATCGCCGCGAACCGTCGCTCGAGTCGGTCTTCATGGAACTCGCCGGGGATGCCAAGGCGTGAACGGCTGCCTCGCCATCTGCCGACGCGAGATCCTCTCGGCGTTCGTCACCCCGCTCGCGTGGGTGCTGCTCGCAGCCTCCGGCCTGCTCGCGGCGGTGGTGTTCGCCTCGGTGGGGTTCCGGGACGGTGAGATCGCGAACCTGCGGCCGGTGCTCGTGGCGATGGGCTGGGCGGTGCTGCTGCTCGCACCGGCGATCGCGATGCGGAGTTTCGCCGAGGAAAAGCGGCAGGGGACCCTCGAGGTTCTCTGCACTTCGCCGATCGGAGAAGCCTCGATCGTGCTCGGCAAGTTCCTCGCCTGCGTGGTGGTGCTGGCGATCGTGCTGCTGCCCGCGGCGATCCTCGCGATTCCGCTCGAGCTCTTCGGCGATCCCGACTTCGGCGAACTGGCCTGCGGCCTGCTGGGACTGCTCCTCGTCGGATCGATGGTGGCGTCGCTCGGCATCCTCGCCTCGGCGCTCTCGTCGAGCCAGGTGCTCGCATATCTCGGCGCGATGTTTCCGTGGCTTGCGCTCGTCGTCGCCGTGAAGCTGCTTCCCGCGTGGCTTGGTCCGGCCTCCGAAGCCTGGCTCGAGCCGCTCGACCCGCTGCGCCGACTCGACGCGTTCGTGATCGGCCTGCTCGACTCCGCGAACGTCGCCTACTTCCTCGCGGGATCGGCGCTCTTCCTGGCCCTCGCGGCGCTCGCCCTCGCGCGCGGCCGCCGTCGAACGCCCGCAGGTCTCGGACGGGCCGGGCGCATCGTGCACGCCTCGCTGCGGATCGCCGCGATGGCGATCGTCGCCGTGTCGGCGGTCGCGATCGCCTCTTCGCCGGCCGGCCGGGCCCGCTTCGATCTGACCCGCACCCGCGCCTACAGCCTCGGCGAGGAGACCCGGTCGATGCTGGCCTCGCTTCCGGGCGACTGGTCGATCGAACTGCTCGTCGTTCCGGAGGAGGGCGACCGGGCGCTCCTCGAGCAGCTCGACGAGGTGCTGCGACGGTTCGCAGAGGCGAACGGCCGAATCGAGGTCGGCCGACTCGACCCGACCGACCCGTCGGACCTCGCCGCGTACGAGCGCCTGCTCGAATCGCTCGCCGAGAGCCATGCCGCCGAGACCCGCGAACACCAGGAGGCGATCGACGAGGGCCTCGCCGGGCTCGACGAGCTCGTCGCCTTCGCGAACGCCAAGCTGCCGTCGACCCGGGCAAGCGTGGCGGCGTCACGCGCGCGGGGCGGCACCGGAGCCGCGGAGCAGGCGGCGGCCTCGATGCTCGAGCAGGTCGCGGCGACGGCGCCTCGCCTTCGCGAGGAGATCGAGAACTTCCTGAAGACCTCGGCGTCGAGCCCGTTCCCCGATCTCGAGTCGGCGCGTTCGACGCTCGTCGCCCACCACCGCCTGCGGTCGGACCAGCTGGTCGAGGGCCTGCCGCGAGACGGCGAAGCGCAGCGACTTGCGGTCCGGCTTCGACGATCGATGGATCGCCTCGAGCGACTGCCCCCCGCGCGGCTCGGCGAGATCGCGGCGGCGATCGGCGATGGCGAGGCGGCGGTGATCACCGGTCCCGACGGGGCGGTGGTGGTGCCGGGCTGGCAGCTGCTTCCGCGGTCGAGCTTCGAGGGCGAGGACACGGTGCGGTTCGATCGGCGGTTCCGCGGCGAGCAGCTGCTCTCCGCGGCGATTCGCTCGCTCTCGATCGAGGCGCCGCCGATCGTCGTCTTCATGCATGTCGAGCCGACGTCGCTGCTTCGCCGTACCCCCGAGGGCGGCGATCTCGCGGCGATCGCCGACGAACTTCGGGCCGCGCGGTTCGAGGTGCGGGAGTGGAACGCCGCCGCCGGCGGTTCCCCGCGAATCGAGTCGGGTCGCGAGGCGGTGTACGTGACGATTCCGCCCTTGCGTCGAACCGGGGTCGAGCCGGACGAGCGCGAGCGGGCCCTGCTTGCCGCGACCCGCGAGCGGATCGAGGCGGGGGATCCGGTCCTGCTCAGCCTGACCCCGAGCGTGCTGCCGCTGCTTGGCGGACGCGATCCGTGGGCCCAACTCGCCTCGGAACTCGGCGTCGAGGCGGACACGTCGCGGACCGTGCTCGAACTCGCCGCCGACGAGAGCGGCCGCATGACCGCGCAGGCGCTGCATCTGCCTCGCGAGGGCGACTCGACCCATCCGCTCGGTGCGGCGATCGACGGGCAATCGATGCTCGTCTTCTATCCGGTTCCGATGACCATGCGCGAGGGCGCGACGGCGATCCTGTCGCTGCCGCCGTCGGAGCAACGCTGGATCGAGGAGGACTGGCGCCGCCTCCGGAACGTCGAGGAGGTGCCCGAGGCCAAGCGTCAGCAGGAATCGGTGCCGATGGTGGCCGCGGTCGAGCGTGCGGGCCCCGACGGCGACGTGCAGCGGGCGATCGTGGTCGGCTCGAGCGGTTGGATGCTCTCGAACCTCGCCGATCGAACCGTCGAACTCGGCGGCGAGCGGGTGGCGTTCGCGAACCCGGGCAATCGAGAACTCGCTCGCAGCGGCGTGGCCTGGCTCGCGGGGCTCGACGACTGGGTCGCGGCGGGCGGATCGGGGCGAGAGATCGCGAGGCTCTCCGGCATATCACCGGAGACCCGCACCGCCTGGGTCGCGGCGCTGCTGCTGGCGATGCCGATCGTGCCGCTCGTCGCGGGCGGTGTCGTGGTCTGGCGACGGGAGCGTGGCGCATGAGCCTGCGGGCGACGATTCTCTGGTGGCTGGCCGCTGCGGTGCTCGCGGCGGCGGCGTGGACGCTGCTTCGCCGTGCCGAGGAGGCGCCCCGCGGTCCGCAAGCGCTCCTGGCCGTCGGCGATCTTCCGGTCGATCGCGTCGACGAGATCCGCATCGAACGCGGCGACGAGGCGGAGTGGGTCTTCCGCCGCGACGGCGCGAAGTGGAATCAGGTCGAGCCCTTCGCCCATCCGGTGGACGCGGTCTCGATGCGACGCCACGTGGTGGCGGCGGAATCGCTGAAGGCAAGCCGTGGCGTGTCGATCGAGGAGGTGGAGGATCGCGGGGCCCTCGGCCTCGAGCCGCCGCTCGCGAAGGTCGCCTTCGCGTGGAGCGACGCGGCCGGTGAACGCCGCGACCTGGCGTTCGACCTCGGTCGCCCGAGCGTCGCGGGGCGTGCCTGGATCCGCCGACGCGACGGCTCGCTCGTCCACGCCGTCGACACCGGCCTGCACGATCGGATCGTCGAGCGCCATCCCCGCGACTGGCGGCGGCGGCAACTGCTCGACCTGCCCACCGGCGAGGTGGATCGCATCGAGCTCGACTTCGCCGATGCGGACGGCGTCGAGATCGTGCGCGACGGTCAACGGTGGCGGCTGACCGCGCCGATCGAGACGCGGCTCGATCGCGAGGCGGTGGAGTCGTGGATCGCGGCGCTCGCGCGGATCGAGGCGGCGGCGTTCTTCGAGGACGAGCCCGCCGATCGCGCCCGCTACGGCCTCGACGCACCGGCGGAGACGCTTGTGCTCGAGCGGCGCTCGACGACCCCCGACGGCGGCTCGGCGATCGAGCGGGAGTCGCTTCGGATCGGCACGCTCTTCGGACCCGGTTCGACCGATCGCTTCGCGGAGGTCGAGGGGCGTCCCGTCGTGCTGCTGCTCGCCGAGGGCGCGCGGGCGACGGTGCTGCGTCCGCTCACGTCGCTCGTCGATCCGACCGGCACTGCGGTTGGCGCCAGCGAGATCGCCGCCATCGAGATTCGCACCGCGGAGGAGACCTTCCGCATTCGACGGGAACTCGACGGCTTCGTCGCGGAGCGGCTTGATGCGGGCGGCGACGTGATCGAGTCGACGCCGCTCGATCGCGCCCGGGCAGAGGCGCTCCTCGAGAAGCTCACCGCGGCGAGGGCGCCCGAGATCTCGGTCTCGTCCTTTCCGCAGGAGATGCTCGCGGGGCTTGCGATCCTCGAGGGCTTCGGAGGACGACCGCTCGACGCGGTTCGCATCGCCCGCGATCCCGACACCGGGCGGTGGGCACTCGACAACGGCGACGACGTGCTGCGGGTCTTCCCGCCCTCGTTCGAGCCGCGGCTGCGCGGTGCCGACTACGGCTTGACGCCGCTTCCGAGCCGCGGCACGCCGTAGCCGAGCACGAGGTCGTTGCCGCGCCGGCGAATCGACTCGAGCGAGAGGGGCAGGCTGTGGCCGAGGCCGCCTTCGGTGGCGCCCGCGACCGCGGCGAGTCCGGTGTCGCCGCCGGCGACCCGCGGTGCGACGAAGACCCACGCCTCGTCGATGAGCCCATGACGGAAGAGTCGCCCGAGCATCCTCGCGCCGGCTTCGGTGAGCACGCGGGCGACGCCGAACTCCGAACTGAGCCGTTCGAGCAGTTCGCGAAGCGGCAGTTCCCCGTCGATCGCGGGAAGTCCGAGCACCGCGGCGCCCTGCGCCTCGAGCGAGGCGGCAAGATCGGCATCGCCATCGAGGGCCTCGAGATCGCACGCGACGAGGAGCGGCTGCTCGCGGGCGGTGCGCACCAGCTGCGAATCGAGCGGGATCTGCAGGCGAGGATCGACCACCACCCGCATCGGCATTCGGCGGGCCTTCACGCCGCGCACGTTGAGCAGCGGATCGTCGGCGAGCACGGTGCCGATGCCGGTCAGGATCGCGTCGCAGCAGCCACGCTCTCGATGCACGAGCCGGCGGCTCGGGCCGCTCGAGATCCATCGGCCGTCGCCGGCTGCCACGGTGATCTTGCCGTCCAAGGTCTGCGCCCACTTGGCCACGACCCACGGCCGACCGGTCTGCACTCGATGGATGAAGGGGCGATTGAGGCGGATCACCTCGGGGATCGCGGGATGCTCGATCGCCTCGATGCCCGCCTCGCGAAGGCGCTTCGCGCCGCCGGAGGCCTGCGGATGCGGATCGGCCTGGCCGTAGACGACTCGCGCGACGCCGGCGGCGATCAGCGCCTCGCTGCACGGCCCGGTGCGGCCCTGATGGTTGCAGGGCTCGAGGGTCACGAAGACCGTGCCGCCGGCGGCGCGTTCACCGGCCATCGCCAGAGCCTCGATCTCTGCGTGCGGCCCGCCGACCCGGCGATGGTGCCCGAGTCCGACGACCCGCCCGGAGGCATCGACGATCACACAACCGACCGCGGGATTGGGTTCGACGAGCCCATGCCCGCGTACCGCGAGGCGCACGGCCATGCGAAGGAGTTCGGCGTCGCGGTCGTCTTGGGGCTTGCTCATGGGCGAGGGGCGTTCCGGCGGGCGGGAGGGGCGGGGCATCATCGTCCGCGTCGGGGCGGGGAGTCCAGCGACGATGCTCCTG
>JBMSXH010000086.1:0-8160 GCA_049425445.1 Phycisphaerales bacterium
GCCATCGCGGCTGAGGCTCGCCCGCGGCCCCTCGCGCGATCGCCTCGCCGCTGCAACTCTGGCGGCGATCCTCCCAACCATCGGACTTCGACCGAGAATCCGTCCCGCGGCGCGGCACGAAGGTGCGACCGCGGGCGACTTGCGTCGCTCGTCTCCTTCCGATCGCCCCGGGATCGCGAACACCCGCAGCACCCGATTCGTGCTGTCCATTCCGACCCGAGACTTCTCTCCCTCCTGCCTCGACGGAGTTCCGAAGCCATGAGCACCGACTCCTCCGATCGCACCTCGCCCCGCGGGTTCCACTGGGCCCCGAGCCTGCTCGTCGCCGGCGCCGCCGCCGCGGTCCTCTTCGCGGCGCCTGAAGCCGCCCGCCGCATCGGTCACGCGGGCACGCAGCGGGAGATCGTGCAGGCCTCGCAGCGGCTCTCCGGCGGCACGGTCCTCGATGAACTCAACGCGGCCTACCGCGACATCGCTCGCGCGGTCGAGCCCTCGGTCGTCCACGTCAGCACCAGCGGACGCTTGGCGAGCCGCGCCGGCATGCAGCCCTATCTCTCGACGGGATCGGGCTGGATCTACGACGCCGACGGCCATGTCGTCACCAACGCCCACGTGATCGACGGCGCGAGCCGGATCCAGGTGCAGTTGCACGACGGCTCCACCCACGAAGCCGAACTGGTCGGGATGGACCTTCGCACCGACATCGCGGTGGTGCGGGTCGACGGCGCTCTGGTCCATCCGGCCCTGCGCGGCGACAGCGACGATCTCGAGCAGGGCGACATCGTCTTCGCCTTCGGCAGCCCCTTCGACTTCCGCTTCTCGATGTCGAAGGGCATCGTCTCGGGGCTCGGGCGCATCGCCGGCCTCGAGGACATCGACTACGAGAACTTCATCCAGGTCGACGCGGCGATCAATCCCGGCAACTCCGGCGGCCCGCTCACCGACGTGCGTGGCCGCGTGGTCGGCATGAACACCGCGATCGCCACCGGACGCGGCAACGCGGTGGGACAAGGCCAATTCGCAGGCATCGGCCTTGCGATCCCGATGGACATGATCGAGTCGGTGGTCGATCAGCTGATCGGCACCGGCGAGGTCGCCAAGGGATTCCTCGGCGTCAGCGTGGCGCCGGTCGAGGCCGCTGGAGCGGTCGCCAGCCGAGATCCGGACATGGCGTACGTGGCCGAGCGATTCCGCGGAAGCGGCGCCCTCGTCACCGCGGTGACCGCCGGCGGTCCCGCCGAACGCGGAGGCCTGCGCCCCGGCGACGTCATCGTCTCGATCGACGGACAGCGGGTGACGAGCCGCGAACTCGTGCCGGCCCTCATCAGCTCGCGGCGCCCCGGCGACCAGGTCGCCTTCGAGGTGTGGCGCGGCGATCGCATCGCGGGCACGCAGGGCAATCTCGTCCTCGAGATCGTGCTCGACCGACTCGCGCCGGAGATCAACAACGAGGGCATCGTCCGCGGGCTTCGTCAGATGGGCCTCCGCCGGCTCGACACCCACAACGAGGATCACGCGTCGCGGCTTGGCGTGCCGTATCGCCGCGGCGTGATCGTGCTCGACGTCGCCGACGACTCGCTGCTGCGGGAGGCGATGCCCGAAGGCACGGTGATCGTCGGCGTGATGAGCCAGCCGATCGGCAACCTCGACGACTTCTACACCCGCACCGGACGCATCTTCCTGCAGATGGGCCGCGGCATGCGGATCCGCGACCTCTTGCTCAACGTCGTGGGGCCCGACGGCCGCGAGCAGGTCGTGCCGATTCCAATGCGTTGAGCGAAGGCGCGACGGAGCTCGCGCCGTCAATACCGCCGCATCGGGTTGACGAGCAGGTTGTCGCGTCCGGCGACGATCAGGTCCGCGATCTCGACCGCCTCCATGAACGAGGCCCGCGCCTGCTCGACGTCGTGCGGGTGCGGGAGCACCATGCCCCGCTCGAGATGCTCCGCGGTCGCGACCGCGTCGCCGCAGACGAGCACCGTCTGGCCGGGCAGCGCGAGCAGCAGTCCGCAGGTGCCCGGCGTGTCGCCCGGCAGCGGAAACAGATCGACGCCTTCCGCGAGGCGATCCGGCGCCGGCTCGCAGCGCAGGAGCGTCGCGAGTTCCTCGCGGAGCGTGCGCTCGAGCTCCTCGTCGCCGGCCTCCTGAGCCTCCGCGAGCTTCGCCCGCAGCGAACCTTCGAGTGCCTGCCGCTCGCGGACGTCGAGCAGGACCTTGGCGTTCGGGAAGAGCGCCAGCCCGCGCCGGCGGATCGGATGGAACGAGGTCAGAAAGACCTGCGTCACCTCGTCGGGGCGGATCGGCGTGCGCTCCTTCATCCGCGCCTCGAGAATCGGCGGCGGCAGCGAGGGATCGACCACGATCCGCGCATCGCCCGAGACGATCAGCGTGGTCGTCGCGTGATCGGGCCGCTGCGGGGCACGCTCGTTCCAGAGGGGATGCGTGCCAAGGGCGCCGATCGAGAGGATGCGGAAGGTGACGCTCATGCGGGCGATGGTCTCGAAGCGAAGCGAGTGGTTGGAGTCGGCACGGGCATGTCCGATTCGGGCGCGAGGATCACTCCTCGGGCGCGTTGCGGGCGAGCCGGCCAAGGGGATTGTTCGGGTCGCGGCGCTTGGCCCGAAGCGCGTCGAGCACCATCGGGGGCACCATCGAGGCGAGGCGGTCGAGGTCGCCGCCGAGCGCCGCGATCTGCTTGATGAGGCTCGAGCTCGTGTACGCGAACGCCTCGCCCGTCACGAGGAAGACCGTCTCGACCCCTGCGACCTGACGATTGGTGATCGCGAGTTGGCACTCCGAGGCGAGATCGCTCGCGTGGCGAATGCCCCGCAGGAGCGCCGTCGCGCCGATCTGCCGCGCGAAGTCGACGGTGAGGCCCTGATAGGTCTCGACCCGGACCCCGGCGCCGTTCGGATCCTCGCGGAGGAGTTCGGCGACGAGCGACTTCGCCATGCCGAGCCGCTCCGCGATCGGGAAGAGCGCCTCCTTCTCGGGGTTGCGGCCGATCGCCACCACGATCTCGTCGAAGACCCCCCGCGCCCGCTTCAGCACATCGAGATGCCCGAGCGTGATGGGATCGAAGGAGCCCGAGTAGAGCGCAAGGTGCTTCGCGGCCGCCATGGTGGGCGGATCATAGGGAGCGGCCGCCACGGCACCGCCTCGACGTCCCGCTCGGCGCGGGCCTGCCCGTAGACTCGCGCCATGGCCATGCCTCTTCATCTCCGTCGCAGCACCCCCGCTCGCCTCGCGAGTCTCCTGCTCGCCGTCGCCACGGGCGCCGCACACGCCGCCCCGCCCGTGCCGCAGTTCGATCTGTCGCGCGACACCGCGCGGCAGGTCGTCGTCGACCGCGAGGCCGGCCAGTACCTCGGGCATCCGACCACGGTGCTCCTCGAGGACGGTCGCACCATGATCGCGGTCTACCCCAAGGGCCACGGCCGCGGCGCGATCGTCCTGAAGCGCAGCGACGACGGCGGGCTCACGTGGTCCGAGCGCCTGCCGGTGCCGGAGAACTGGGCGACCAGCCAGGAGACGCCGACGATCCATCGCCTCGTCGATCCGCGCGACGGCACGAAGCGGCTCGTCGTCTTCTCCGGCCTGCATCCGATCCGCCGCGCCTACTCCGACGACGACGGCGCGACGTGGTCGCCGCTCGAACCGATCGGCGACTTCGGCGGCATCGTCGCGATGAGTTCGGTGGTCGCGCTTGCCGACGGCACGCACGCGGCGTACTTCCACGATGACGGCCGCTTCTTCCGCCCGCAGGAGAACGGGGGCAAGGCCGGCGCGTTCCGGCTCTTCGAGACGCGGTCGAGCGACGGCGGCCTCACCTGGAGCGAGCCCCGCGAACTCTGGCAGGGAAGCGAGATCCATCTCTGCGAACCGGGCGTCTTCCGCTCTCCGGACGGCTCGACGCTCGCGATGTTCCTGCGCGAGAACCGGCGGCGCCTCAACTCGCACGTGATGTTCTCCTCGGACGAAGGCCGCACCTGGAGCGAGCCGCGCGAGGTGCCGGACGATCTCGTCGGCGACCGGCATGCGGGCGTGCTCCTGCCCGATGGCCGCGTCGTGGTCTCCTTCCGCGACACGCGTCCGGGCAGCCAGACGGCGGGCGACTGGATCGCGTGGGTCGGTCCGTGGTCGGATCTGGTGCGAACGAAGGACGCGACCGCGAAGACCGCGTTCCGCGTGCGGCTCATGGACAACCACCATCGTTGGGACTGCGCGTATCCGGGCGTCGAGCGTCTGCCCGACGGCACCGTGGTGCTCACGACCTACGGCCACTGGACGCCCGGCGAGCAGCCCTATGTGGTCAGCGTGCGACTCGATCCCGACGAGTTCTCCGCGACGGCGCCGGCCGCCTTCGGGGCGCTGCCAAGCGCCGCGCAGCAGGCGTGGCACGAACTCGAGTACTACGGCTTCATCCATTACGGCATCAACGCCTTCACCGATCGCGAGTGGGGCTACGGCGACGAGTCGCCGACCCTCTTCGATCCGAGCGAACTCGATGTGCGTCAGTGGGCGAAGGTCGCGAAGGCCGCGGGCATGAAGGGGCTCATCCTCACCGCGAAGCACCACGACGGCTTCTGCCTCTGGCCGACCGAGACCACCGACCACGACATCGCAGCGAGCCCCTGGAAGCACGGCGAAGGCGATCTCGTGCGCGAGTTCGTCGAGGCGTGCGAAGCCGAAGGCCTGCGCTACGGGTTCTACATCTCGCCGTGGGACCGCAACCATCCCGAGTACGCGCGCCCCGCCTATCTCGAGGCCTATCGCGCCCAGTGGCGCGAACTGCTCTCGCGGTATCCCGACGCCTTCGAGATCTGGTTCGACGGCGCCAACGGCGGCGACGGCTACTACGGCGGCGCGCGCGAGGCCCGCACCATCGATCGCAACGCCTACTACCGATGGGACGAGACCTTCGCGGAACTGCTCGAGATGGTGCCCGACGCGATCGCCTTCAGCGACGCCGGCCCGGGCTGCCGCTGGGTCGGCAACGAACGCGGCTTCTCCGCCGAGACGAGCTGGCAGACCATGAACCGCGAGGGCCGCTACCCGGGCACGCCCGACCACGGCGATCTTGCCGGCGGTGAGATCGGCGGATCGGACTGGATCGGCGTCGAGTGCGACGTGTCGATCCGACCGGGCTGGTTCTTCCACGAGTCGCAGAACGAGCAGGTCAAGTCGGTCGACCAGCTGCTCGAGATCTGGTTCGGCTCGGTGGGGCGCGGCGCGAACCTCCTGCTCAACCTTCCGCCCGATCGGCGCGGGCTGATCCACGAGCGCGACATCGAGGCGCTCGAGGGCCTTCGAGCGCGCCTCGACGCGATCTTCGACGAGGACCTCCTGCGACGCGGCGCAGTCGCCTCCGCCGACGCGGTGCGGGAAGGCAGTCCGCGCTTCGCGGCGATGAACCTCCTCGACGGCGACGACGCGACCCTGTGGGCGACCGACGACGAGGTGCGGGCGGCGACGATCGAAGTGCGTTTCGACGCGCCGATCACCCTCGACACCGTCCGGCTTCGCGAACCGATCGCCTTCGGCCAGCGCATCGCGAGGTTTGAGATCGACCGGCTCGACGGCGGGGCGTGGGTGCCGCTGGCGAAGGGCACCACCGTCGGCCCGCAGCGCGTGCTGCGCACCGAGCAGGTCGTGACGGATGGCCTTCGGGTGCGGATTCTCGAGAGCCTCGCGGCACCGATGCTGCGGGACCTCTCGGCCTTCGACGATCCGGAGCGGGAGTGAGCCGTCTCAGCCGGCCGCGAACCGATCGCAGTCGGCGGCCATCGCGAGATCCTTCTCGGTGAGGCCGTTCGCGTCGTGGGTCGAGAGCGTCAGCGTGACCTTGTTCCAGCGGATCAGGAGATCGGGGTGATGCTGGACCTCCTCCGCCCGCGCCGCGACGCGATTGACGAAGGCCATCGACTCGAGGAAGTCCTTGAAGGCGTAGGTCCGCTGGATCGACTCGCCGCTGCGGCTCCAATCCGGCAACTTCGAGAGACCGGCCTCGAGGGCCGCCGCGTCGAGACGTTCGAGGGTCATGCGGCGACTATACCGGTCCTCGCCTGCGACGCCCGAGGCTCGCGTGAAGGTCCTCGCCGAGGATGATTCGAATCCGATGAGCGTCTCGCCCGCCACCCGCCTCGCTCCCTCCCCGACCGGCCCGCTGCATCTCGGCCACGCGCGGACCTTCCTGCTCACGTGGGCGCTCGCGCGGCGCGAAGGTTGGCGAATCGTGCTGCGGCTCGAGGATCTCGATCGGCAGCGGGTCGTCGAGGGCGCGCGAGCCTCGACGATCGAGACGCTCGAGTGGCTCGGTCTCGATCACGACGGGCCGATCGTCACACAGTCCGAGGATCTTGCGCCCTACGAGGCCGCCATGCGCCGCCTCGCCGCGCAGGACGAGACCTTCGCGTGCGAACTCAGCCGGCGCGAGATCCGCGAGGCCGCCTCCGCACCGCACGGCCATGCGGGCGAGATCCGCTTCGATCCATCGCTGCGCCCGGCCAAGGGCGAGGCGTGGAGGTTCGATCGCCCCGATCGCCATCACCGGTTCCTCGTGCGCGAGGGCGTCGTCGAGTTCGAGGATCGCCTGCTTGGGCCGCAGCGCTTCGACCCATCGCAGGAGTGCGGCGACTTCGCGATCTGGACCCGCGACGGCGTGCCGAGCTACCAGCTTGCGGTGGTGGTCGACGACGCGCGGCATGGCGTGACCGAGGTCGTCCGCGGCGACGACCTGCTCGCCTCGACCGCGCGGCAGATCCTGCTGCAGGAAGCGCTCGGTCTGCCCCGCCCGAACTGGTGGCATCTCCCGCTCGTCGCGGATTCCGCGGGCGAGCGTCTCGCCAAGCGCGGCGGTGCCCTTGCGATCGAGTCGCTGCGGGCCGACGGCGTCACCGCGGCGCGGATCTGCGGGCTCGTCTGCTGGTGGAACCGCTGGATCGACGATCTCCGCCCGATCGAGCCGAGGATGCTGCCTGAACTTGCGACCCCCGCCTCGCTCCGCGCCGTCGCGGATCACGAACGCGATCCGTCCAACCGTCCCCGCGTCGACGAGGAGACCCTTCGATGGCTTCGAATCGGATGACCCGCCTCGCCTTCGCCTCGCTGCTCGCCGCGGCAGTCTCGGGCCTCGCCGGATGCAGCCCGTCGCCGAGCGGGCCGGCGACGGAACGGCTCGAGATCGCCGGCGAGACCTTCACCTTCGAGATCGCTGCGGACGACGCCTCCCGAATCCGCGGTCTCGGAGGTCGGGCCTCGCTCGCCGCCGACGAGGGCATGCTCTTCATCTTCCCGGACGCCCAGATGCGATCCTTCTGGATGTACGACTGCGTGATTCCGATCGACATCGCCTACCTCGATCCGCTCGGCACCGTGACGGCGGTCTACACGATGCCCCACGAGCCGCCGAGGGGCGAGAACGAGTCCGAAGCGGACTACACCGCACGCCTTCCCCGCTACCCGAGCCGCTTCCCGGCCCAATTCGTGCTGGAGTTCCCCGCCGGCACGATCGAGAGGATCGGACTCGCCCCCATGACCCGCGTCGATCTCGACACGAGGCGACTCAAGACCCTCGCCCGCTGAGCCGAAGCCCCTCGAGCCGCAGCCGACGGTCGGCCTGCGGCGGGAGTGGGCGGAGGAGCCTCGCGTGAGCCGAACCTCGGGAGAAGGACACGCGGACGCCCCGCGACTCGCGATCGTCGCCGCCGACGCGACACTCGAGGCTCGGGCCGCCTGGCTCGCCGCCGCGATCGCCGCGGCGTGGCCGGACTCGAATCCGCCTCGCATCGAATGCCTTGCCGCGGGCTTCCCGGACCATGCCCCGGACACGCAGGCCACGGCCTTCTCGGGCTGGGTCGCGCTCGGCGATCCGGAGGATCGTGCCGATCCCCGATCGATCGATCTCGCTGCGCGGCTCGCCGACGCGGAAGCCGCGGGAGTTCCCGTGATTCGGCTGCGCCAGCCCGGACGCACGCCGCGACGGCTCGATCTCAAGTCCTCGCCCGAGACGATCGCCGCGGTGCTCGGGGCGCTCCTCGAGACCACCGCGAACCTGCGTCGATCGCTGCGGCGCGAGCGGGTGGCCCGCGAGTCGGTGCGTCGGCACGACCACGAACTCGCCGAAGCGGCCGCGCTGCAGCGGGAGTTCCTGCCCAAGCG
>JBMSXH010000087.1:0-8145 GCA_049425445.1 Phycisphaerales bacterium
GCCAGGGGCGGGCGCGGCTGTGGGGGGCGCGCGGGGAGGCGGTGCCGGCCGCCCGGCGACGCGGGACTGGCGGCAGCCGGGGCGGTCGAGGGGGTCGAGGCGGTCAGGGCAGGCCGCGTTCTCGGACAGATTCTCGAAGGGTCTGCGGCGTGTGGTGGTTCGGCCGCGGCCGTCTCGCGCCTCGATTCCTCGGCCTCCGCTCAAGTCGAAGGTGCGAGCCGCCGATGCGATCGAAGCGTCACGGCATCTTCCGCGACGTTCCCCGTGGACCACGCGCGTTCGTCGAGTCCCGCATGACCGAATCATCCGAATCCCATCCGGACCCTTCGCACGCCCACGTCGGCGATGCCGCCGGCCGTCGCGTCGAGGCCGCGCTGCGGCGTCATCTCGAGCGAAGCGATCCCGGCACGGGGTTGGCGAATCGGCTGGTGCTGGTCGAACTGCTTCGAACGCTCTCGGCACCGCCGACGCCGCACGAACTCGTGGCGGGCGTGATCGTGGTCACGGAGGAGGTCCTTCGGCCGGGCACGCTCGGCCGGGTGGCGGATCGCAGCGCGGTGCTCGCGGAGTTCGGTCGATTCATTGGCGAGGCCGCGCCGGAAGGCGCCGTCGCCACGGCGATCGCCGATGGCGTGGTGCTCATCGCCCTGCCCGGTCGATCGGCGCCTCGTGCGCAGGCGGTGGCGGCTCGTCTCCGAGCGCTCTGGCTGCGGCGAGCCTGGGGGATTCGGGGCGTCGGTCGTCCGACGCTTTCGGTGCAGGTCAAGCCGATTCCCGCGTCGGCGTACTCCGGCGGCTGGCTCGATCGTCTCGTCGAGGAGTGCCGCTCGACCGCCAACGGCCCGCGGGTCTTCCGCCACGCGGCGTGAGCCCGGGGCGACGCCTCAGCCTTCGCCCACGACGCGCTTGCGGCGGCGGATCTCGGGATTGCCGAGTTGCCCGCACGCGCCCATCACGTCGCGGCCCTTGGTGCCGCGCCGCTTCACGAACTGCCCGTTCTCGACCGCGCGGCGGATGAAGCGATCGACGGTCGCCTCGTCCGGCGCGGGCCACGGCGAGTCGCGGCGGGGGTTGTAGGGGATGACGTTGAGGCTGCAGCGAAGGTCGCGGACGTACGCGCAGATCTCGTCGCAGTGCTCGAGCGCGTCGTTGACGCCGGGAATGAGCACGTACTCGATGCAGAGCGCGGCGCTCGGCCGCTTGGGATAGTCGCGCATCGCCTCGAAGAGCGCCGCCATCGGCTCGGCGCGGTTGATCGGCATGATCTCGCTCCGCACCGCGTCGTTCGGCGCATTGACGCTCACCGCAAGGCCGAGGCCACGGAACCCCGGTTCGCGGATGAACTCGCCGAGGCGGCGGATGCCTGCAAGCCGCCCGACCGTGCTCACCGAGATCTTCGAGACCGCCATCTCCGGCCCGTTGCGATCGCAGAGGATCCGGATCGCCTGCAAGACCGCGTCGAGGTTCTCCGTCGGCTCGCCCATCCCCATGAAGACGAGGTTGCGAATGCGATGGCCCTTGGCGCCTTCGCCGCGGCCCTCCTCCGGCGCGGCGGGCGCGTCGAAGCGGGCCGCACGCCACTGGGCGACGATCTCGGCGGCGGTCAGGTTTCGGACGAGGCCCATCTGCGCGGTCTCGCAGAATCGGCAGCCCATCGCGCAGCCGACCTGGCTCGAGACGCAGAGCGTGCGGGTGATCTCGCCGCTCGGGTGACGCATGGGGATCACCACCGACTCGCTCTCGAGCCCGTCCGTGAACCGCAGCGCGAACTTGACGGTGAGACCTTCGATCCAGGTTCGCGAGATCGCCGGCGGAGGCGGCGGGGCCAGGCCGAGCCTCGACGCAGGCTCTGCGTCGTCGCGGCGAAAGAGGGCTCGGTAGGCCTCGAGCGGCTCGCGTCCGCGGAAGCCTCGCGAGCGTGCGGCCGCGACGAACTCGGCGGACGTCAGGCCTCGAGGGTCGATCGCCGTGCCGACGCCGAGCGGGACGAAGTTGCTCGCGGTGGACGGAGAATCGGGAGAGGAGGCTTCGAGCATGACGTCGATGGAGGCAGGCGCGGGGCGTATGGTAGAACCCGTTTCCCAGGAAACCGACCGGTCCGGTCGGGGGGGCATCCGACGCCACGGATCTTCGAAGGGGGAGGCATTCCCTTCGGGGATCTCCTCGATCCGCAACCTGCCGTTCCGTTCCACCGAGCCGCCGACACGACATGCATCTCCGCCATTCAGACCACGACCACGGACCGCCGATCGTCCCCGTCAAGTTCCTCCTCGAGGATCCGGAGGGCCTCACCGAGACCGAGCAGAAGGAGTGGGACCTGATGGGTTCCGAGGGCGAGAGCCTGCTCGAACTCGCGGTCGAGCACGGCATCAACATCGAGCACGCCTGCGGCGGCGTCTGCGCGTGCTCGACCTGCCACGTCTACGTCGAGCAGGGCATGGACCAGCTGACCGAGGCGACCGAGTCGGAGGAGGATCGGGTCGAGGAGGCGCCGGGCCTGCAGCGGAACAGCCGCCTCTCGTGCCAGTGCGAGATCGTCGGCAAGGGGCCGATCGTGGTGCGGGTCCCATCGTGGAACCGCAACGCGATCAAGGAAGTGCCGCACTGATCAAGGACGAGGTCGCGTGAACGTCGAGACTCCTCCCCTGAATCGCGACGCGAATCAAGGGAAGAGTCTGGCGTCGTTCGTCACTCCGTCGCCTTCGGGGCCGCGGGGGTGGTCGGCGTCGCGGGCTTCGCCGGCGACTTCGCCTCCTCCGGCGTGATCTCGACCACCTTCTCGATCACGACCTCCTCGACCGGCCAGTCTCGCATCGGCACCGGCACATCCGCGCCGAGTGGTCCGGCCTGCCTGAGGCCGGTCTGCACCGCCCGAATCGCATCGACCACCTCCATGCCCTTCACCACCTTGCCGAAGACGGCGTAGCCGGGACGGCCGGGCACGGTGTCGAGATTCGGGTTGTCGACCACGTTGATGAAGAACTGCGAGGTGGCGCTGTCGGGAACGTTGGTCCGGGCCATCGCGATGGTGCCGCGGCTGTTGGAGAGCCCGTTCGCTCCTTCGTTCCGGATCGGCTTGTCGGTCTGCTTCTGCTTCGCCATGGTGTTGAAGCCGCCGCCCTGGATCATGAAGGTCGGAATGACCCGGTGGAAGACGGTGCCGTCGTAGAAGCCGCTTCGCGTGTAGCCGAGGAAGTTCTCGACGGTGATCGGAGCCTTCGCGCGGTCGAGCTCGATCACGATCTCGCCCTTGTTGGTCGTCATGCGCACGAAGGCGGGGCCGCTCTTCGACGCTGGTGCGGCGGCGGGTGCGGAGTCCTGCGCCGACGCGGTGGTGGCGGCGAGGCAGAGGAGGGCGGTCGCGGCCGCACGGCGAACGATGGCGATCGGGGACATGCGAGGCTCCTGAAGAGTCCGGGGGTCCTGGTCTGCGATGCTGAATTCGGACTTGCGAGATCCAGCGAGCCGAAGACCCTACCGCGCCGCAGGTCTTCGCGGCGATGTTCGCACGCCGCTCGCGAGACCCGCGCCTCGTATGCTCGCGGCCCCGCCGCACGCCCGGCCCCGCCGTCCCATGCCTTCGCTCGAAACCACCGCCCATCCCGACGAAGCGCCGGCCGCCGCGCCGGCCTCCTGGCGAGCGGGCGACGCGGGCGCGGACTGGTGGCGGGGGACCCGACGGGCCGAAGCATGGTCCACCCTCGCCTGGTTCGACGTGATCCTCCGGTACCGGCGCTCCATGCTCGGCCCGTGGTGGATCACCCTCAGCCTCGGACTGCTGCTCGCGGGTCTTGCGCCGCTCTATTCGATCCTGCTCGACGTTCCGCTGCGGACCTACCTGCCCTTCGTCACCCTTGGCGTGATCCTGTGGACCTTCATCGCGGGATCACTGCAGGACTGCTGCAACGGCCTCGTCGGGTCGGGGCCGCAACTTCGGCTCGGTACGGTGCCCCCGAGCCTGCTCGTCTGGCGCATCGTGGCCCGGCACGCCTTCCAGTTCGCCCACCACCTCCTGCTGGTCGCGGTGGTGCTGGCGTGGTCGGCGGCGCCGCTGACGCCGGTCATGCTGCTCGCGCTCCCGGGGCTGCTCGCGATGGCGCTGCTGCTGCACTTCGGGGGGCTCGTGCTCGCGGTCGCCTGCGCCCGCTTTCGCGATGTCGCCTCGGTCGTGTCGAGCGTCCTGCAACTGGCGATGTTCCTGACGCCGGTCTTCTGGGAACCGTCGCGCCTTCCCGATCGAGCCCGATTCGTGCTTTGGAATCCCTTCGCCGCGATGATCGAGACGGTGCGGGCGCCGATGCTCGGCGAGATGCCGCACGCGCACGCGTGGATGATCGTCGGGATCTCGCTCGTCGCTTCGGCAGCGGCCGCGCTCGCGGTGCTGATCGCGCAGCGCGGTCGGCTGGTCTACTGGGTCTGAGTCTCGTGGCGTCCTTTTCCCTCGAACAGGTCTGCGTCGATCTCCCGGTGCTCGGGCACCACGCGCGGTCGCTCAAGTTGAGCCTCGTCTCGACGGCCACGGGTGGACGGCTCGCGCGGGAGTCCGGCGTGACCATCGTGCGGGCGCTGCGCGAGATCACGCTGTCGGCCCGAGATGGCGACCGCATCGGGCTTGCGGGTCCCAACGGCGCCGGGAAGACGACGCTCCTCCGCACGATCGCGGGCGCCTATCCGCCGACCCGCGGCCGGCGCCGCGTCGAGGGTGCGATCGCCTCGCTGATCGATCCGGCCTCCGGCATCGAGCCCGAGGCGACGGGCTGGGAGAACATCGGGATCCGCGGCCTGCTGATGGGCGTCGGCCGGCGCACGCTCGCGAAGGCCCGCGCCGAGATCGCGGAGTTCAGCGGGCTTGGCGACTACCTCTCCCTGCCGGTGCGCACCTACTCGACCGGCATGGCGATGCGGCTCGCGTTCTCGATCGTCACGCACTTCCCTGCGGAGATCCTGCTGCTCGACGAGTGGCTCTCCGTGGGCGACGCGGAGTTCCGGCGCCATGCCGAGGCGAGGATGCGTTCACTCGTCGATCGCTCTGGCATTCTGGTGCTCGCCTCGCACTCGGCCGACCTGCTGGCTCGGGAGTGCAACCGCCGCGTCGAACTGGCCGAGGGCCGGATCGTCGGTGATCGGCGTATCGAGCCGACTCAGGGCAGCGGGTAACCGAGGATCGAGGCGAGCGACGCCACGCCCGGCAGCCCCGCAAAGCGCTGCCGAAGCTCGGGCCCGATCTGCTCGCGCCAATCGCTCGACTTGTAGGGCACCGCGCCGGCGGCGTATCCGCCGTCGGCCGAGAGCCGCGCGTGCATCGACTCGACCATGCGGGGGTTGCCGCCGAGGAAGTGCAGGTTGTGCGGGGCGATCGCGGTGCCGAAGGTCAGGCCCATGCGGCGTCCGATCGAGGCGATCGTCGCGTCGGGATCGCGCTCGAAGTCCTCGACCCTGACGAGCGTGGAAGTGTCGATCCGCGCACTGTGACGGGCCGCGATCGACAGCACATCGCCGTTGACGAGGGTCCAGTCGAACACGCAGTGGGTTCGCGGCCACCCGGTGCGCTTGGAGAGGCTGAGGGCGTAGGCGAAGGGATGCTTGACGCAGTGGACCAGGTGCACGCGGATCCCCTCGAGCGCCGGCGACGCCAGGATGCTCGCGACCCAGTGCGGACTCTTGGATCCATCGATGATCACGCGGCGTCCGGTCGCGGCCGCCACCTCGCGATAGAGATCGGGCGTGCCGCCGGTGCGGCCGACCGCATCGAGCAGCGGCTTCGTCCAGACCGGACACGGCCGCTTCGCCAGTCGGCAGAACTCGCACTCGTCGATGTAGATCCCCGCGTCGCCCGAGAGGTGCTCGTGCCTCGCGAAGCAGCGAAGCCGATCGACCTCGCCGAGCACGATGGCGTCGTCGCTTCGCCCAAGCTCCGCCTGCAGGATGGTGCTGCCGGAGAAGGGGGTGCCTGCGAAGAGAACGAGGTCGAGTGGAGCGTTCATGGTCGTGGGCGATCGGATCAGGTGCCGCGATCGCGAAGGCGCCGCAGGCTGCGCCGCGTGGCCACGCGGAGACCGTCGTCCTTCGCCACCGTGCGGAATCGACGCAGGAGATGGACCATCTTGGCAAGACGTCCGGTGGGCGGCGCCGCGTCGGGCGCTTCCGCGACGCCGGTGTCCGCGCCCGCTGCGGGCCAGACCTCCGCGATCGAGAGGAAGGCCGCCGCGGCGATCTCGCGATCGTGGGCGATCGCCCCGAGGGTCGCCTTCTCGAACTGCGTCGGGTGCTCGACCGCGACGAGGAACGCCTCGATCGCCGCCCGCCCGAACTCCAACTCGGCCATGTCCGGGACGAGTCCGGCGATCGTCCGATGGAAGGCGCGGGCGCCGTCGCGCACCTCGAGGATGTGCGCCCGGCGGGTCTGTTCGAGCGCTTCGTCCGGATCGGCGACCGGCTCCACGGTGCCTCGATGCCGACGGTAGCGAGCCGCACTCGGCCGATGATCGGCGAAGGCCAGTTCGGCGAGCTCGATGCAGGCGAAGAAGCGGCGTTCGCGCTCGGAGAGCCCGAGCCGGCCATCGAAGGCGAAGCACTCGATGTCGCCGTTGTCGTAGGCGAACTGATGGCGTCCGAGATAGAGGCCCGGCATGCGCCGCTCGAGCAGGCGATCGAGGATCGAGTGGATCGTGAGTCCCCAGCCCACGTCGACGAAGACGGGGCTCGCCGCCGCGGCGCACGACACCGCCAGGGCCTCGCGAAGCGCGTCGGCATCGCGGGCAGACGCCGCCACGACCTCGTCGCGATGCTCGCGGAGGAAGGCGCGAGGGTCGCACCAGGAGGCGTCGGCCGCCGTCGCGTCGAAGATCGCCTCGAGCGCATCGCTGGCGAAGATGCCGAGCCGCCGCCTCGCCTCCGCGCGGCTGCAGTGCTCGGGGAAGAACGAGAGGCACTGCTCGAAATCGGCCGAGGCGAGCGCCGCCACCGCCATGCGACGCGAGACCGGGAACACCGTTCGCGGCGGCGTCTCGAGACCCAGCGTCGTCAGGCACTCGTCGATCGCGTAGCCATCGCGGCCGAAGAGGACGAGGCGGTCATGGCCTCGCATCGCGGCGCGCTTCGCGAGCCAGATCGAGAACGCCGCCGAGAGCGGGCCGCCGTAGAGGTAGCCGAACGACCACGACGGGCTGTGCCGATCGATCTCGCCGTGGGCCTTGGCGATCGCGTGGCTTCCCACCAGCACCGAGGCCTCGAGGCTGCGCATCGAGTTCAGCACGTAGTTGCGATGGAGGTTGGTGCCCTGATCGAGGTACGTCGCCTCGCGCGGCGAGAAGACGTGGAGCGCCGGCACGCCGGCCTTCTTCGCGTTGCGGACATCGGAGCGAGGGTGGTCTCCCACGTGCAGCACATCCGCCGGTTCGAGGCCCTCGAGGCGGCAGACCTCGCCGAAGAGCCGGCCGTTGTACTTGCCGAGATCGCGCTGCCAGAAGTCGGCCGAGGTGTAGATCGCGTCGAGCGTCAGGCCGCAGCCCTCGAGCAGCGTTCGCAGTTCCGCCCGTTCGAGGTAGATGTCGGAGATCGCGATCGTCCGCACGCCTCGTCGGCGCAGCTCCGCGAGGAGCGGGGCGACCGCGGGGTTCGGACGAAGCACCGCGGCCTCCGCGGCGAGTTCGGAGCGGATCGAATCGGCGGGGTCGAGGCTCGACAGGGCGAGGTTCGCGTGAATCTGCGCGAGGTTCACCTCGTGCGAGTTGCTCGCTCGTCGGTTCTCCGACCGCGCGGCCTCCTCCGCCTCGACCCGGAGGCCCCGCAGGTGCGGGATGCCGAGCCGACGGCCCATCAGTTCGAAGACCATCGACGGCTCGTTCACGCGCCGCCCGCCCAGGGTGTCGAAGACGTCGAAGGAGACGACCGTGAACTCCGAGGCGATCGCGAGCATCGATCGTCCGCCGAGGTTCAGCCGACGGCCCTCGGGCAGATCCCGCGAAGACGGTTCGCCTCGATCGCCCGCGATGGCGGAGATCTCGACGATCGACTTGGCGGTCGGAGCCGCCCGGTGGAACGCTCCCAAGGCATCGGTCATCGGGTCGGAAGATAGCGGACCGGCGCGGCACGACCCCCGCCGCGGCCGCGGCATGGGCGGAGCCCGTCGGGCGAGTCGCTCGG
>JBMSXH010000088.1:0-8055 GCA_049425445.1 Phycisphaerales bacterium
TCGTCGTTCATGAGCGCGACGCCCGCGGAGTTGGTCGCGATGTCCGAGCCGGACAGGCCCATCGCGACGCCGACGTCGGCAGAGGCGAGGATCGGACCGTCGTTGATGCCGTCGCCGACCACGAGGGTGCGGCTGCCGCGACGGATGAGGTGCTGCAGCTGCTCGTGCTTCTCCTCGGGCAGGCACTCGGCCTCGACCGCATCGACGCCCACCGCCTGCCCGACCCGCATCGCCACGGAGAGGCGGTCGCCGGTGAAGATGCTGACCTTGCGGACGCCGAGCTGCCGCAGCGAGGAGATCGCCTCGCTCGCGTGGCGACGAAGCTTGTCCTCGAGGCCGACGGCGCCGAGATAGCGGCCGTTCTCGTAGACGTGCACGCTCGACATGCCGTCGATCTTCTCCTCGACGTCGTGCACCGCGGCGGCGGTGTCGGGATGGAGTTCGGCGATCCACGAGCCGCGCCCGGCGAGGACCAGGCCGCCCTCGACCTTGGCGCTCACGCCGCGGCCATGGGCCTCCTTCACCTCCTCGACGACGCGAGGTTCGATCCTCGCCCGCCGCGCGGTCTCGAGGATCGACTTCGCGAGCGGATGGTTGGAACTCTGCTCGACGTCGGCGGCGGCCTGCAGCAGCGCGGCGCCTTCGACGCCCTCCGCAGGCACGAGCCGACTCACCGCGAACTTGCCGGTGGTGATCGTGCCGGTCTTGTCCATGACGACGGTGTCGATCTCGGACGCCGCCTCGAGCGTGCGGGTCTGCTTGATCATGATGCCGAGCCGTGCGGCCGCGGCGAAGGCGGCCACCATCGCGGTCGGATACGCGATGAGGAGCGCGCCGGGGCAGGTCACCACGAGCACGGTGATCGCACGCTCGGCGGCGGTCTCTCGGACCGCGGCGTCGGTGCTGCGGCTCGTGAAGAACCAGACCACGAGCGCCACCATCAGGACGACCGGCACGTAGTAGGTCGCGAGACGCTCGATCATCTCCTGCCGCTTGGTGCGGGAACTCTCCGCCTCACGGATCAGCCGCTCCACCTTGCCGATCGTGGTCTGGCCGGCGACGGCGGTCACCTCGAGGTCGATCTGGCCGGTGAGGTTCGTGGTGCCGGCGTAGACCTCGGATCCGAGCTGCACCTCGACCGGCACCGCCTCGCCGGTGAGCGAGGCCTGATTGATGTTCGACGTGCCCGCGACGATTCGTCCGTCCGCGGGAAGGTTCTCTCCGGGACGCACCCGAACGATCTGGCCCACCTTCAGAGCGCTCTGGGGAACCTCGCGCTCGCTTCCATCGCTGCCGACGAGCCGGGCGATGTCCGGGGTGAGCTCGATGAGATCGCGGATCGCCCTCTGGGCGCCCCATGCGGTTCGGGAGAGGATCAGTTCGGCGAGCCAGAGGAAGAACGCCAGGAAGCCCGCGGCGAGGAAGTAGTTGTTGGCCAGCGCCGCGAGCACCGCGAGGCAGGCGAGGGAGTCGCTCGAGGCGGCGCCGGACTTGAGTTCCTGCCAGGCTCCGCGAGCAAGCGGCAGCACGAGGATGATCGCGCCGATCGCCGCGGGGATCTGGGCGACCGAGGCCTCGAAGCCGATCAGGCCGGCGATCCAGGAGCAGAGCAGCAGCACGCCGCCGCCGAGCGCCACCACCAGTTGCCGTTCAAGCCGCTCGCCACCTCGTCCCTCGTCGCCGAGATGCGAGCCGTCGGCGTGGGTGTGCGTGGCGGGCAGGGCGGGTTCGAGCGAAGCGGCGTCGGGCACGGGCGGGAACTCCTGCGGGGCGGGACCGATTCGGGAGTCGAAAGACTAGCAGGCACCGCCGTGGACGACCCGTCGGCGAGGCCGCGATGGGTCGCACGAACCAAGCCGCCTCGAGGTTCGCGCGACCGGGCGGAGTCCGGCGCATCCGGTCGCGATCGCCGTTCCCAAGGGGGACTCGTATAGTCGCGGCCATGGCGGATTCGCGTTCGGTCACGGTCGTCGGAGACGGGCAGATGGGCCTGGTGCTCGCGGAGCAACTGGCCTCCGCGGGCCACCACGTCGTGCTCTGGGGACCGTTCGCCGAGTCCCTCGCGGCCTTGGCGACCACGCGACGGTCGCCGCGGCTGCCCGAACTGCGTCTCTCGGATCGGATCGCGATCGAGGCCGATCCCGCAAAGGCGGCCGCGGGGGCCGAGGTCCTCGTGAGCGCGATTCCGGTGCAGTTTCTGCGGCCCGTCTGGACGCGGTTCCCGGCGGGGCGGGCCCCGGTCGTGAGCGTGTCGAAGGGGATCGAGACCTCGACCCTCGAACGACCCAGCGAGATTCTGGCCGAACTGCGTCCGGGCACCTCGACGTGCGTGCTCTCGGGGCCCACGATCGCTTCGGAACTCGCGCGTCGCCTCCCGGCCACGATGGTCGCGGCGAGTGACGACGATCACCTCGCCCGGACCGTGCAGGCCCTGTTCCTTGCATCCTGGATGCGGGTCTACACGAGCCCGGATCCGCTTGGCGTGGAGATCGCGGGAGCCGCGAAGAACGTCATCGCGATCGCCGCCGGCATCCTCGATGGGCTCGAGGCGGGTTTCAACGCCAAGAGTGCCCTGCTCGCCCGTGGCCTGGCCGAGATCGTGCGTCTTGGTCGAGCGCTCGGGGCACGGGCGGAGACCTTTTCCGGCATCGCCGGCGTGGGTGATCTCGCCACCACCTGCTTCTGTCCGGAGGGGCGCAACCGCACCTGTGGCGAAGCGATCGGCCGGGGCGTTTCCCTCGACGAGCACCTCGGGTCGATCGACAGCGTGGTCGAGGGCGTCGAGACCTCGAAGGCGATCTGCCGCCTCGCGGCGGACCGGGATGTCGAGATGCCGATCGCGGAGGCGGTGCGACGGGTGCTGTTCGAGGGATTGCCGCCCCGCGATGCGCTCGCCGGGCTCATGCAGCGGGAGGTCGGCGTCGAGGTCTAGGGTCGGTCGGAGGGCGGCGTCGCCTTCGGAGCTTGACGTCCGATTCGGCTCGATCGAATCGGCGCTCGCACGCCATCGTTTCGACGCCGTCGACGGATCAACGACCCGTGACGCCCCATGCGGCGAGGAGTGCGGCAAGGTCACTCCTCGTCGAAGTGGCGATCGACGAGCGCCTTCAGCTCCTTGGTGGCGGCGTCGCCGTCGGCGCCATTGGCTTCGATCTCGAGGATCGTGCCCGCGGTCGCGGCGAGCATCAGCATCTGCATGATGCTCTTGCCGTCGACCCATTCGTCGGCGTCCGCGCGACGCACCCGCACCGAGGCCTTGAAGCGCGCCGCGGCCTGCGCGAACGCCGTCGCGGGCCGGGCATGCAGGCCGAGTCGGTTCGAGATGGCCACGCGGATGGTGGGCACGGAGGATTCCGGCGAACGCGCAGGAAGCAGCGAACGGGTGATGGAGAGCACGGCGGAGCGGGCGCGAGCCGCATGCCCGCTTCGATCTCCGGAGAGGCTTGCCGCTCAGCGGACCGGGCGGCTTGCGTCGGCCTCGTCGAGCAGGGTGACCACGTTGGGCACCGTGCTCGCCTGCCGCAGAAAGCTCCGGAACCGCTCGTGGCGCAACTGGCCGAAGATCAGTTCCATCGCCTCGAGATGCTCCTCCGGACGCTGCTCGGGACTGAGCAGCAGGAAGATCGAGTGGACCGGCTTCCGGTCGAGGGCGTTGAACTCGACGCCCTCGGGGCTGATGCCGATCGCCACCGCGATCCGCTCGACGTTCGGGCTCTTGACGTGCGGCACCGCCACGCCGTGCCCGAATCCGGTGGAGCCCTTCTTCTCGCGGGCGATGACGGCCTTGAGGAAGGCGGCTCGCTCGCCTTCGGGAATGGTCCCGGCGGCGACGAGCGCATCCACGAGCTCGGCGATCGCCTCGTCGCGCTTGGCGGAGGCGAGGCTCGGGACGATGGCGGCTTCGACGACGATCTCTCTGAATCGCATGGGCGGTGGTTTCCTGCTCGTCTTCGTCAGGCCTTGTGCCCGCGAAGCTTGTCCTTCCAATCGGTCAACTGTCGAACGGCGCGGTCGATGGTGAGGTCGACGCACGCGTAGAGGTCCTCGTGGGTGCCGTTGGCGATGAAGTCCTTGTGCCCTTCGACGTCCACGATGATCTCCACGTGGAACTCGTTGGGCTGCTTCTCGAGCACGACGTCGATCTGCTGAACGCGGTCGAAGTGCCTTGGCAGCCGCTCCGACTTCTTGTGAATGTACTCCTCGATCGGCGGGGTGACGCTCAGATGTCGACCAGTGATGTTGACCTGCATCAGGATGGCTCCTCGATAGGGCGGGGGAGGCTGGGGGAGGGCAGGCCCTCCCGCGTGGGGGCGAGCACGCCGGCGGTGACGACGAACCGAAGGGCCTCGTCGATCGAGAGATCCAGTTCGATCGCCTCGCCCCTCGGCACCGTGATGGTGTACCCGGTGAAGGGGGTCGGCGAACTCGGGATGAAGACCGTGATCGCCTCGCCGGAGGCCGACCGAATCGACTTCATGCCCTCGCCGGTCACGAGACCGAGCGACCAGATGCCCTTGCGGGGGTACTCGATCGCCACCACGCGATTGAACTTGATCGGCTTCTCGTCGGAGATGAGGAAGTCGACCACCTGCTTCACGTGCGGATAGATGTGCTTGACGACCGGCACCGAGGTCAGCAGGCCCTCGAGCCGGCGATGGATCTGCCGTCCGAGGAAGCCTCCGACCAGACGTCCGGCGAGGAAGACCGCGACCACCGCCACCGCCAGCCCCACCAGGTTGAGGTACCAGGTCGAACGCCACCAGTCGGCGAACTCCCGCTCCCGGAGGAACTGGGTCGCCTCCGCCTCGTCGAGGGGGTTGCGGGTCGCCGCGGTGGCGGCGATCTCCGCGAAGACCTCCGAGGGCGTCGGATTGAAGCGGTCGGGCAGGACCGGCGTTCGCCGATCGATCTGCACGATGGCGAGCCGGATTCCCTCGTTGATCGGCGCGGCGATCGAACTGTCGATGAAGCGGTACGCCTGAACGAGCAGCCACAGGGTCAGGACCGACGGCAGCAGCACCGCAAGGCCGCGGAGGAAGAACTTCCGAGAGGAGAGGCTGGGCTGACGCGGCCGCGTGGGCTGCATGACCTATGTGGGAGTTCGGGCGGCGGACGGCGGCAATCGACGCGGAGAGTCTAGGTCGCATCCGGCGGCGCGTCGACGCCGAGCTCCTCGGCGAATTCGCGTGGCTCGTGCCGGCCGTGTCCGCCTCTCGAGACCAGATCGCTCATCGCCTCGGACGCGGCGCGATCGCGGTGCCGCCGGCGCCGGCGAGCGGTCGAAGCGTCGCCTGCACGTCGAGGGTGCCATCGCCGCGTCGAAGGCGGATCGTCACGGTCTCTCCGACCCGCTTCGCCGCGATGGCGAGGAGGAGTTCCCGCGTGGATCGGATCGCGGCGCCGTCGAGCGCGACGAGCAGATCGCCTCGGCGCATCCCGGCGCGGCTCGCGGCGGAGCGAGGCATGACTCGAGCGATCCGCACGCCGTCGGGCCGATCCTCGCCCTCGATGCCGAGCGAGGCATCGCCCGCCTTGACCGCGTCGTCGATCGGGCCTCGATCGATCACCCAACGCTTCCAGCGCTTCTCGATCGCGTCGAGGTCGTCGCCGAAGATCTCCCGCAGCGCCGCGGAACCGTCGGGACTCTCGGGATGGGTGCGGAGATACGACGACCAGAAGCGGGCCAGTCCGGCCTCGGCGGCGATGAACTCGAAGATCGAGCGGGTCTGCGGGTAGAGCCGGGTGGACTCCTCCATGAACGCCTTGGGGCTCATCGCGACGAGCTCTCGCCACGGGCGCGTCACGCCGGCTCGGGCGGCGCGATAGGCGACGTTGTGTCGGGAGTTGGGCAGGAACCGGACGCTTCCGTCGCCGGCGATCTCATGGGCCTCGTACAGGCTCGCGAGCCCCTCCTGGATCCAGATCGGATGCCGCTGCTTGAGCCGCTCCATCTGCGCATGGTGGAGCAGGTGGGTGAACTCGTGGCGAAGACTCTCGCCGATGTCGCGGGTGACGAGCCGGCGGCGCTGGTGCTCGTAGAGGCCGGCCACCGATTCGTCGGAGAAGAACGTGGTCGCGTCCTCCGGACGTGCCACCACGAGCAGCACCGGCGTCTCCGGATAGCGCTCGAAGAGGGTGGCGACGAGATGGTCCGCCTGCGCGTCGAGCATCTCGAGCATCTCGCGATGGGACTCCTCGCCGAGGGAGGTCGCGATCACCAGCGACCGGCCGGGATCGGTCTCGACCCGATAGCGGCTGGCCCCGAAGCGATCGAGCCAGCCCTTGAGGCTCCGCTCCGCGGCGAGATGTCCGCCGCCCTCGCCGACTCGATCGAGCAGCTCGCGCACGCGTCCGAAGTCCGGATGCGCCCTCGCGCCGGCGAGGTCGGGATCCTCCTCGGCGAAGGTCCGATCGCGAAACCCCGCGTCGATCGCGTCGATCAGCCTCGCGCACGCGCCCGCGCCGTCGCCCTGCAGGCTTCGCGCGCAGGCGAGGTTGTAGAGATGCTCCGGATCGCCGGGATCCTTCGCGAGCACCTCCAGAAGAAGCCGTTCGGCGGTCGCGTAGTCGCGGCGACCGAAGGCCTCGACGATCCGCTCGTTCAGGATCGAGATCTCGTCGGCGAGGACGGTCGGCGATCCCGAGGCCAGCACGGCCGCGAGGAGAAGGTTCTGCAGCGTCGGGCGGCGAGGCACGAGACCATCGTTCCTCGGGAGGCTTCGTCGAGCAAGCGGCGCGACCCGATATTGGCCGAGGAGCGGCGAAACTTCGTCGCCGACGCGCCGAGTGCCACTCGGTCCAGCGCGGCTGATGGTTGCCCGTGCGGGCGCGAGGACGTCGTGGCGAGCCTCGTGGACGGGCCGCTGGAAGCTCCGGGCTTCGTGGGCGTGCCGCGAGGTCGGCAGGCCTCGGACGATGGGGTCCAATCAGGACTTCGATGCGGGAAGTCTGCGCTTCGCGAGGCGGGCGACCGCCTCCGGCATCGCCTCGCACTCCTCCGCGAAGACGCGGGCCGCGAGCGACTCGGGGGTGTCTCCGGCAAGCACCGGGCAACGCCGCTGCAGGATCGTCTCGCCGCGGTCGTACTCCTCGTCCACCCAGTGCACCGTGCATCCGGTCTCGGCGCGACCGGCGGCGAGCACCGCCCGGTGGACATGCAGTCCGTGGAAGCCCTCGCCGCCGAACTCCGGCAGCAGCGACGGATGGATGTTGATCGCGCGGCGCGCCCATCGCTCCCCGACGCGGAATCGGCGCAGATATCCGCAGAGGCAGACGAGTTCGACGCCGGCCGATTCGAACGCGGCGTCGATCCGGTCCGCGATCGAGTCGGCCTGCTCGGGCGAGAGCTCGCGGTGCGGCGGCGATGCAACCACCTCGACCGGCACGCCGACTCGCCGCAGTCTCTCGAAGGCGGGAACCTCCGGGTCGTGCAGCACCGCGAGGGCGATCTCCGCCGGGACCTCGCCGCGCGCGATCCGCTCCGCGAGGTTCACCGCGGTGCGTCCCCCTCGCGAGACGAGCACGCCGATCCGCAGCGGACGCTCGGAGTGCGGCGCGGTCATCCGGTGCGCTCGGGACGCACGGCGGCGCCGACCGTCGGCGGATCGCGGAAGTCGATCGACTTGCCCGCCGCACTCACCGCGACCATCTTCACCGAGGCTTCGGTCACCGCGACGCGGTCGCCCGTGGCGTAGCGTTCCGCGAAGACCTCGACCTTCACGGTCACGGAGCTTCGCCCGGTCGCCTCGGTCCTCGTGTCGAAGTCGACGATGTCGCCGGTCCAGATCGGCGCCTTGAACTCGATGCGGTCCATGCTCACCGTCACCCAGCGGTGCTGCCCGTGCCGACGCGCCTCGAGATAGGCGGCCTGGTCGATCCGCGACAGGATCACGCCGCCGAACACGGTGCCCTGATGATTCGTGTCCTGCGGCGTCATCAGGACTCGAAGCGACGTGTGGAATCCGGGTTCGGGCATCGGGAGCCTCGGCAAGGTGCGTTGATGAACGGCGGATCTTCCGGCGATCGACGCGGGATCACAAGTGGCCCACGCGATCC
>JBMSXH010000089.1:0-7982 GCA_049425445.1 Phycisphaerales bacterium
ATCCGGAGCGGTGGCAGGAGTTCCTCGAGACGATCGCCGATCGCGCCGTCTGCGTGGACGAGGCCGGCGGATGGACCTTCCTCGCCGAACAGGCCGAACTCATGGCCGACGCCTTCTCGCCGGGCGATCCGGCAAGGGCCACGGCGGAGGAGTTCGCGGTGTTCGCGACCGCCCAACGCGAGGCCTCGCTGCGGTCCGACGAGCGCGAGGAGTTGATCGAGTCGCTCGAAGCGCTCGTCGACGCCATGCCCTCCTCCGATCGGGTCCGCGGCTCCCTCATCCAGATCCGCCTCGCCGAGGCGATCCGTCTGATCGAGAGTGGCCGTCGCCTCGAGGCCGCGGAGTCGTTCGCGGAGGTGGAGGACCTGATCGAGGAGGCGGATGCAGCCGATGTCGACGGCGTCGAGATGCGAATCGCGAAGCTTCGACTGGCGGGCTTCCGGCTCGCGGCGGAGCAAGGCAGCGAGAACGAGGCCGATGCGGCGCTCGAGGCGCTGGCGGATGCCGCCGCGAAGGCGACCCCCGCGGATCGGCTGCGAATCGCCCGGGTCATCATCTCGAGCGGACGACCCGCGGCGGGAACGAAGGCGGTGGAGATTCTCGAGTCGCATGTCGGAGAAAACCCGGACGATCTCTTCCATGCCCAGCTGCTCGCCTTCATTCTGAAGTTCACCGATCAGGATCGTTCAGGCGAGGTGCTTCGTTCGTTGATCGATCGTCCGCAACTTGCGGTCGGTCTCGAGTCGGCGTTCCAGAGCCAGATCGCGCTCAATTCGGCGGTGCAGCTCTTCGATCTCGGCTTCGCCGCCTGGTCGCAGGCCGAAGACGACGCGACCCGATCCGAAGCGATCGAGCGTCTTGCGAAGGACCTCGAGACGATCACCACGCTGACGTCCGGCAGTGCCGACGACTCGCTTCGCGTGCGATGCGAGGCAAAGCTCGAACTCGCCCGAGGCAACGATTCGGCTGCGGCCACCAAGTTCGAGCAGGTGCTTCGCGGCGGCAGGATTCGCGACCTCGACACGCTCTACTACGCCGCGCTGGCCCTTCGCCAGGCCGGCGAGTCCGGCCGGGCGCTGCAGTTGCTCGAAGAGGCGCAGGCCATGCAGCCGGACAATCTCACGCTGCTGGGCCTTCGCGCCGAGACGAGCATTCGCGTCGGCCGAAACCGGGAGGCGCTCGAGATCGGGCGACGCATGCTCGCCCTCGATCCGACCAATGAAGGGGCGCAGCGACTTGTGGAGACGGCGAGTCGCCTCGAGGGATTGGCGGTCGGCGCCGCGGACGACCCGGCCACACAGCTTCTCAAGCAGGCGGAGACCGCCTTTGCAGCCGCGCGATACGACGAGGCGGAGTCGATCCTCGCCTCCATGCGCAGCCGTTTCCCGGATGACTCGCGGGTGCCGAGGGCTCAGGCCCAGGTCGCGCTGCGTCAGCAGAAGACGATCGAGGCGGAGCGGTTCGTCGTCGAGGCGCTGCAGATGGATCCTCGCGACCCGATCCTGCTCCGCATGCAGGCGGTGCTCTCCACCGACGATCCCATCCAGCGGATCGCGCTCGTCACCGAACAGACCCACGCCGGAGATCCTGGCCTTCCCGGCTATCTCTTCGCCGCCTACGAGGCCGCTCGGCGAGAGTTCCAGCGTCAGTCGGAGACGCTGATCCAGTCGGACCCCGATGCCGCGAAGCGATTCTCCGAACTGGCGATCCGCGCCGCCGAGGCGGCGCAGCAGGCTCGGGCCGGCATGGAGGCCGTGGAAGACGTCCCGGCCGTGATCGCGGCTCGCTTCGACGAGGCGGTCGCGGGCAAGGACTTCGACGCGGCGCTGGCGATCGCGGCCGAAGCCGATGCGACCGGCGACCTCGCGCTTCGTCCGCTGCTCGAGTCGCGGGCGAGGATCGCCCAGGGGGACCTGCCCGGCGCCCTGGCGATTCTCGATCGGGCGATCGCCGCTGGAATCTCCGCGTCGCGGGTGCATCGCGAGCGTGGGGTGATCCTCGAGGCGATCGGCCGCCCCAGCGAAGCCATCGACGCCTACGCCGAGACGATCTCGCGCCGTCCCAACGATCTGGATGCGATCCGTCGTCGAGCCGGGCTGCTCGCGCGATCCGGACGCAACTCGGAAGCGCTGGAACTGCTCCGCGACGCTCGTCGGCTCGCGCCCCAGGATCGCGGCCTCGAGGAGTCGTGGCTCGGGCTCGAAGGCGAGTTCGGCAACGCAAGGTCGGCTCTCGCGCGGCGTCGGGAGCGATTCGCGATCGATCCAACCGACCAGCTCAACGCCCTTGGCCTTGCGCGTCTGCTCGTCGTCGTCACCCCCGGGCGTGAGGACGTGGTGGATCGTCAGGGTCGAGTTCGCTTCGGCACCGGGCAATGGTCATCGCTCTCGGCGACGGAGCGCCAGGAGGAAATCGATTCGGTCACGACCGAGATGCGTCAGCAGGGCCTGGCGATCTTCGCGAACCTCCTTCAGGAGCGGCCCGACGACCTCGATCTCGTCCGAGCCTATGCGAACGCGCTGCGAAAGCTTGGGCGTGCGGCGGAAGGAGAGCAGGTTCTGCGGGCCTACATCGATCGGCGGGGAAGTGAAGTGGGCAGTCAGGAGTGGCTGAGCCTCGGGGCGTACCTCGTGGAGACCCTGAAGGGACCGCAGGCGCTGGAGGCGTTCGAGCAGGCATTGGCGGTGCAGGATCCCCAGACACGCGACGCGGATCTGGCGCTGTCGGACTTCTGGTTCCGCCGCGGCGACTGGGCGCGTGCCCTTGGACACCTCGATGAGGTCGCGGGCTTGCGGACTTCCCGCGAGGTGAGCCTGCGTCGCGCAGAGTGTCTCTCGAAGCTCGAGCGATACGACGAGGCTTCGCAGGTGCTCGCCGGCATCTCCGAGCGTGATCTGACCTCGATCCTGCTCGAGGCGGCGATTGCCGACAACCGAGGACTGAAGCTCCTGGCGGCCGGCAACGGAGAGGCGGCGGAGGCGTATCGCCGTTTCGAAGCGCTGGCTGCAGAGGCTCGCGAGCGAGCCCCCGCAAGCCCGCTTCCGCTCGTGCAGCTGGCCGTGAGTGCTCGCGGACGGGCGAAGGCGACCGGTGATCCGGCCATGGCCGACGCGGCGATCAGGTACATCGACGAGGCGCTTCGTCTCGATCCCTCGAACTGGCCCGCCGCGCGCTTGCGGGCAGATCTGCTCTCGGAGCAGGGGAACATGACCGCCTCGGCGGCCGGACTCGAGGAGTTCCTCGGCCGCAATCCCGATCTCGCAGAGGCGCGGCGTCGGTTGGTCGAGGCGCAGATCGCCTCGGACAACCTCGATCGCGCGATCGAGGTTCTCGCGGAGGCGATCGAGCGAGAACCCAACGATGCCAACTGGCACCAGAACTTCGCCGAGATCGCCCTGCGCAGACGGCAGTTCCCGCAGGCGCTCGCCTCGTTCCTGCGGGCGTACGAACTCGCGCCCAACCCCGCGACCCTTCACCGGGTGGTGGACATGCAGCTCCGTCAGCGACCGCCCGACTTTGAAGGCATTCTCGAACTGGTCGCGACGGCTCCCGACGATGTCGAGAAGTCCGTCTATCTGCAGGCCGCCGAAGCCGCGGCGCTGCACGGCACCGGCCGCTCCGAGCAGGCGAGAGAACGGCTCGCCGAGAGCTACCGATTCGCGAGGTCGGTGATCGCCGAACGACGGGCAGCGTTCAGCATCCTTGACGGCTGGTACGCCAACCTCCGATTCGTCTACGGACCATCGGAGGCGGCGACGGCCGAGCAGTTCGTCCGCGGCGTCTCCGGCGGACAGCTCCATCCGATCGAACTGCGATGGCTTGCCGAATTGAACGCGGCCTCCGGGGAGTCGGGATTCCCCCGCGCGGCGTCGCTGCTCGACGAGGCGGTCGCGCTCGACGACGGATCCGACGAGGGCGTCTCCGCACGCCTCATGCTCGATCTCGGCAATCTCCGCTACTCGACCGGCGACTGCCGCGGGGCGGTCGAGGCCTTCGAGCGGGCGATCACGCTTGGCCGACCGAATCCGCAGACCCTGAACAATCTCGCCTTCCTGTGCGGAGACTGTCTTGATGAGCCCGCGCGTGGACTCCCCTACATCGAGCAGGCGATCTCGATCTCCGGCAGCGTGCCGGAGTACTTCGACACCTTCGGATATCTGCTCTGGAAGGCGGGGCGTCTGCAGGAGGCCGAGGAGACTCTGCTCCGAAGCCTCCGACTGAAGCAGACCGCCTTGGCCAACTACCACCTTGCCGAGGTGCTCGCCGCTCGCGGCAACGTCGCGCAGGCCCGGACCGCGATCCAGCGGGCAAGGGACCTCCAGCCCGACGACTCGCTGTCGAGCCGGATCGACGACCTCGAGATCCGCATTCGCTGACCGACCTGTACGCCCCCGAACCAGAACGCCCTTCGACTGACCGAGGATTCGCCATGACCCGCATCGGAACCACTGCTGTCGCGACCGCCCCGCGGCCCGCCTCCGTCCGGCCCGCGACCGCTGGCCCGTCGGTCGATCCGCTTCGCCTGCTCCGGCAGAACGCGAAGCTGCTTTCCGCCGTCGCGGCGATCGGGCTCGTGTTCGGAGTGATCCTGTTCTTCATCCTGAACATCTTCGTCCCTCGCTTTTCGGGGACCGTGTACTTCGAGCTTCCGCCGGTGGTCAGTGGCGCCGAGGACCTGATGGCGATCGACAGCCGCAACGAGGACATCGTGGTGCGCATGGCTCAGACCGAGGCGGCGCGCCTGACGAGTCGCGACATCCTGACCCGGGCCATGCGGGGCCGCGACATCGAGCAGACCAAGTGGAGCGAGTGGTTCCGCGACGCCTCGGGAGCATTCGTGATCGACGACGCGGTCGACGAACTCGAAGAGGACCTCGGCGCCGGCCACCAGCGCGACACGCTGTACTTCACCTTGGCCTGGTCCGCGAGCGACGCCGCGGACGTTCCGGTGGTGCTGAACCGCATCGCCGACACCTACATGGAGTCCAAGTCGGCCGAGGAGAACGCCCGCTTCGCGAGCGACCTTCGACTGCTCCGCGACCGCGAGAAGGACATCGACCGACAGTTGACGCTTCTGGGCAACGACATCGCGACCTTCATCTCGCAGAACAACATCACCGCGCTCGACGAGCGTCTCGACCAGGGACGCACCGCGATCCAGAACCTCGGCCTTCGGATCAACGAGACGAAGTCGATGCTCTCTCTCCTCGTCGCGCGGCGAAACCAGACCCAGGCGAAGCTGCAGGGCACCCTGGAGCCGTCATCCGACGATCGCCGACTCGCAGAGTCCGATCCGGAGGTGATGCGGGTCTCCGCCGAACTGCGGAACCTTCGGATGCGGCAGTCGACGTCGAGGGAGCGATTCAGCCCCGATCACCCCGAGGTGCGAGCCATCGATCAGATGGTCCGATCCGCGGAGAGCGAACGGAATTCCGCGATCGACTCCATCATCCAGCGGAATCTCACCGCGGACTTCAAGGAGGTGACCGACCAGATCGAGAGCTACACGGGACTCCTCGAGAGTCTCGACAAGGACTTCGAGGTCCAGGAGGCCCGCCTGAAGACGCTCGCGGCCGATATGGCCGAGCTCGAGGCGAAGCAGGCACGCAAGGAGCGGCTCGAGACCGAGCGTACGGACGTCGCGCGGCAGATCAGCGAATTGGAGCAGTTCCGCCGCCGTGAGTCGGCTCGGGCCGTGACGATCGCTCAGCGTGCGACCACACCTCGCGAGACCGCCTTCCCGAAGATCTACGTGATCGTTCCGCTCTCGATGCTCGGATTCGTCGGACTGACCTTCGGGTTCCTGTTCACGCGTGAGTTCCTCGACCAGAGGGTGAAGTACCCGAGCGATCTCGCCGCCATCCACGGGTGCCGGATTCTCGGCACGATTCCCGAGCGGACCGACGATCCCACCAATCCGGCTCGCGCCGAGATGGTCGTTCGCGAGCAGCCATCGGCGGTGCTGGCGGAGAGCTTCCGGCAGACCGCGACCGCGGTGCAGAGGTCGATCGACGAAGCGGGCATTCGGAGCATCCTCATCACCGGCGGACTCCCGGAGTCGGGCACCTCGACCGTGGCATCGAACCTCGCCGCGTCGCTCGTCGCCGGCGGGCGGCGGGTGTTGCTCGTCGATGCGAACTTCCGTCGTCCGCGGCTCGGCGAGATGCTCGGCCAGGCGTCGGGTCATCCTGGGCTCGGCGATCTCCTTTGCGGAGCGGCGAAGCCCGAGGAGGCGATCTGCGACTGCGGCGGCGGACTTCATCTTCTTCCTGCCGGGACGGAGATGAATCGTGTTGTCGAGCGGCTCAACACCGGCGCGATGGGGGAGGTGCTAGAAGACCTCGGTGGACGCTACGACGTCGTGCTCATCGACACCGCGCCCTGGGTGATCGCCGGCGATGCGCAGGCCGTGGCGGCCAAGGTCGACGCGACGCTGCTCGTCGTGCGGGCCTGGCAGGAGCAGCGGGGGCTCGTGGCTCGCCTGGCCGGTCAACTCGCAGGCTCGAAGGCCGCGTTCCTTGGCGTTGTCTTCAACCGTCCACGGAACACCGCGGGGGGGTACTTCCGAAAGAACTTCGAGGCGATGGCCCGCTACTCGGCGCCGAAGTCCAACTGAGTCGAGGATCGAAGAGGTTCGCCCCCGAACCAGAAACACCATGCCGTACCTACGACTAGTCGAGTCACTCTGGCGGGGGAATGGGGCGTCGCCATGAACGTGACAGAGGTGGCCACGCCAGCCGCCGACGATCCGCATACCGCGCTGACCGCGGTCGGACTGCTCAACGCCTATGTGCCCATCTTCGCCATCGCGTTCCTGACCTCGCTGCTCGCGACGCCGCTGGTCCGGCGATTCGCGGTGTCGCACGGAATCGTCGATCGACCGGACGCGGTTCGGAAGCTGCACGCCTTTCCAATCGCCTATCTGGGGGGCGTCTCGATCTTCGCGGCCGTCGTGGCAGGAGTGTTCACGAGCTATCTGCTGTCGGAGTCGCTGGTACTGCGCTTCGAGCCGGTGCCGATCGCAGTGATCATTGGAGTGCTGGCGATCTCCTTCACCGGACTCGCCGACGACGTCTGGGGGTTCGATCCTCGACTCAAGATCGCCGGTCAACTGGTCGCCGCGGCAGCGTTGGCGGTGCAGGATGTGGGCGTGCGTGTCGCCGAGGGCCTGCTGGCCCCGCTCCTTGGCGAAGCCTCGATCGTACTGATCGATTTCGGCGGCATCGGACTCACCAATCAGGACGTCTTCTACTGGGTGGGAACGGCGATCGTCGCCATCTTCGTGCTCGGCGGATGCAATGCCGCCAACTTCCTCGATGGTCTGGATGGACTGTTGTCGGCGACGGTCGCAATCATGGACGTCGGATTCATTGCGATCTAGACCAACATGGCGGTCGCGGGCGGGGCGCCCTCCGCGGAGGACTCGCTGGCCGGGTCGCGGATCGTGCTGAGCCTGGCCCTGCTCGGCGCGGTGCTGGGATTCCTGCCCTACAACTTCAATCCAGCGGTGATCTTCCTCGGCGACTGCGGAAGCCTCCTCCTGGGGTATCTCTGCGCCGTCCTGATCCTGATGTTCGGCGACGAGGGGAACACCCATCTGGTTCTCGCCGGCCTGATCGTGTTCAGCGTGCCGATCATCGACACCGCGCTGGCGATTCTCCGTCGCCGTCTTGCGGGGGTGTCGATGGCCACTGCGGACACGAACCACATCCACCATCAGTTGCGGCGAAGCCTCGGTGGCGTGAAGCGAGCCGTCTTCGCGATCTACGGAATCACCGCGGCCTTCGCCGCAATCGGGTTCACGCTGGCGTGGATGGTGCTGGAGACCATCGTGCGGTACCGCGTGGTCTACGCCACGGCAGCGGTCCGCTTCGGATTCATCGCCGCCTTCGCGTTCAAGGCGGCGCGGCGAGTGCAGTGGGAAGCCGGAGTGGTTCCACTGCCGGCGGCGATCGTCAATGCGCCGGCGCGGACGAACCCGG
>JBMSXH010000090.1:0-7979 GCA_049425445.1 Phycisphaerales bacterium
CCGCGCCGGCGAACCCCCGCGCCCGCCGGCGTCCTGGACCAAGCCGGGACGACGGCGGGTTGTCGTTGGCGACGGCAACGGAAGCGCTCTTGCGGCGCTGCTTGCCCATTGGACCAGGGTGACGCGGCGCCGACCAAAGTCCGTCACGGGCGGCAGGCATGTCGCCCGCGCCACGCCCGTCCGAGTCGATGATTGCACGGCGGCCGGAGGCCTACGGCCGACCGATGCGCGCGGGCGGCGAACCACCCCGCGCGAACCGTGCTCCGGCGATCGCGCCGCGTCGCGCGTGGCCGAGTGCCTCGATCGATCCGCCGTAGACTCGGCCCCGTGTCGATCCCGGCGTCATCCCCGGCCCTTCCGACCTCGGCGCTCGTCGCGATCGGCGGCGCTCTCGGTTCCCTCGCGCGGTTCGGGGTCGATCAGGCCATGCCGCCCTTCGACGCCGCGACGCCGTCGTTCCCGTGGTCGACCTTCACGGTGAACCTCGCGGGAGCGTTCCTCCTTGGATTGGTGCTCGCCGTCGCCGAGGCTCGCCGTGATCGCGCGGTGTGGCTTCAGTTTCTGGTGGGGGTCGGCTTCTGCGGTTCGTTCACCACGCTCTCGACGGTCTCGGTCGAGTGCGTGCAGATGCTCGACGGTCCGCATGCACTCCTTGCGGCGATCTATCTCGCCGCCTCCTTCGCCGGCGGCGTGCTGACCGCCTGGCTCGGCGCCCGCCTCGGGGCCGCGACGACTCCGCCGCGAGATCGCGACGGCCTACGCGGCTCGGCGAATTCGGGCCCGTCTCCCAAGGCGGCGCCGTGAGCGTCTCCTTCGATGAACTGGCGGGCATCGCCCTGACCGGTGCGGTCGGCGCGGTCGTCCGCCACCACCTCGGCGCGTACGTCCATCTGACCGTGAATCGACTCGCGCGGCACGAACAGCCGTTTCCCTACGGCACCCTCGCGGTGAACATCGCAGGCTCCTTCGTGCTTGGACTCGTGACGGCGCTCGCGAGTTCCGGTTCGGTCACCCTGATCGCCGCCTCGATCCTGGGCAACGGCTTCTGCGGCGCGGCGACGACCTTCTCCACCGTCGCGGTCGATCTCGAACGCATGCTTGCCGCGAGGCGATTCGGCCGTGCCCTGGTCGATCTCACGCTCACCTGCGGCGGCGGCATCGCGGCGGCGTGGCTGGGCCTGCACCTGCTCGGCTCGACCTGACTCCTGCGCCGATCCTGCTCAGGTCGCACCGCCTCGGGAGCGAGATCCGCCCGCGGCTCCGGCGCCACGGGCTCGGCGGCCGGAACCCCGGCGCCGGAGACGCTCGACCAGTCTGTGCGGCAGGTCCGCAGACCGGACCGATCAAGGCTGCATGAGCCATCCTGCCTCGAGCCTCGCGTCCCTGCCGCCCGACCTGCACGCGAGTTCGCTCGTCAACCCCGATCTGGCTCCGGTGCCCGAGTCGCAGCGGACCTGGACCACCTACAGCTTCGTCGCCCTCTGGATGGGCATGGCGCACTGCCTCCCGACCTACATGCTCGCGGGCGGCCTCGTCGCGCAGGGCATGAACTGGTGGCAGGCGCTGCTGACGATCGGCCTCGGCAACCTGATCGTGCTGATCCCGATCCTGCTCAACGCGCACCCCGGCACCAAGTACGGCATTCCCTTCCCGGTGCTCGTGCGAAGCAGCTTCGGCACCGTCGGGGCGAACGTCCCGGCGATCGCGCGGGCGATCGTGGCGTGCGGATGGTTCGGCATCCAGACCTATCTCGGCGGCGAGGCGATGAAGACCTTCCTCGTCGCGGTGTGGCCCTCGTTCGCCACGCTCGGCGGCGAGGCGACGGTGATGGGGCTCGGCGTGCCGAGCGCGATCTGCTTCGGGTTCTTCTGGCTCGTCAACATCGGCATCATCCTCGTGGGCATGAACGCGCTGCGCCACTTCGAGAACTGGGCGGCGCCGCTGCTGATGGTGCTCGCGATGTGGCTGCTCGTCTGGCTGGTGATGAAGGTGGGCGGCGCCGGCCCCGCGCTCGACGAGCCGTCGAAGTTCGACTCCCTCGGCAGCTTCTGGAAGGTGTTCGTCCCGTCGCTCACCGGCATGATCGGATTCTGGGCGACGCTCAGCCTCAACGTCCCGGACTTCACCCGCTACGGCAAGGGCCAGCGCGAGCAGGCGTGGGGGCAGACCCTGGGACTGCCGACCACCATGATCGCCTTCAGCGCGATGGCGGTGGTCATCACGAGCGCCTCGCAGGCGCTGCTCAAGGGCGTCGATCCGTCGGAGCTGTGGGACCCCATGAAGGTGCTCGCGTACCTCACCAGCCCCACCGCGCCGCCGGGGCTCGAGGCGCCGGTGATCGCCAGCGACGCGGCTCGGCTCCTCACCGCGCTGATCGCCCTCGTCGGCGTCGCCGCCGCCACCATCTCGACCAACATCGCCGCGAACATCGTGAGCCCCGCCAACGACTTCGCGAACCTCGCGCCGCGCTTCATCTCCTTCCGCACCGGCGCCGTCGTCACCGGCGTCGTCGGCATCCTCATCATGCCGTGGCGGCTGCTCGCGAGCGCCGACACCTACATCTTCGAGTGGCTCGTCGGATACTCCGCGCTGCTCGGCCCGATCGCCGGCATCATGATCGCCGACTACTGGGTGGTGCGGCGACGGACCCTCGACGTGCCGGACCTCTACCGCCACGAAGGCCGATACGGCCGCGTCAACTGGATCGCGATGGCGGCACTCGCGCTCGGCGTCGCGCCGAACCTGCCCGGATTCCTCGCCGCGGTGAAGGTCGTCGAGGTCGGCTCGTTCTGGACGGCGCTCTATCCGTACTCGTGGTTCACCGGCTTCGCGATCTCGGCGGTCGCCTATCTCGCGGGCATGCGGCTGCGACGCACGGCCTGATCCGCCTCAGTCCTCGACCACCTCGTCCACGAGCGCAAGCCCGCGGTCGATGATCTCGAACGCCTCGGCCATCTGCGGCTCGTCGATGCAGAGCGGCGGATTGCACATGAGCAGGTTCCACTGCAGCACGGTGAAGAGGCCGTTCTCCTTGAGGAACGCCCCGAGCTTCGCCATCGCCGGATGGCTTCCGGCGTAGGGCACGAGCCGCTCGCCGCGGGTGTTCTTCTGAAGCTCGATCGTGCCGAAGAGGCCGATGTTGCGGTGCTCCTTGACGCAGCGGTGCCGCGCCTTCATCCGCTCCATGTGCCCGCGCATCACCGCGCCCATGCGGGCGGCGTTCTCGATCATGCCTTCGTCGATCAGCACCTCGATCGCCGCGAGGGCCGCGGCGAGGCACATCGGATGGGCGTTGTAGGTGAGACCGCCCCAGAAGACGTGCTCGCGGAAGTGCTCGGCGATGGGATCGGAGAGCGCCATCACCCCGAGCGGCAGGTAGCTCGAGGTGAGCCCCTTCGCCATGGTCACGATGTCGGGCACGATGCCGCCGTGCTCGAAGGCGAAGAGTCGGCCGGTGCGGCCGAAGCCGCACATCACCTCGTCGCACACGAGCAGGATGCCGTGCTTCTCGAGCAGCGCCTTGAGCCCGGCGAGATAGCCCTCCGGCGGCGGCAGGATGCCGTTGGTGCCGGTGACGGTCTCGATGAACATCGCCGCGATGTGCTGCGGCCCCTCGTAGGCGATGATCTCCTCGAGGTAGCGGAGGTTGTTCGCGACGATCTCCGCATCGCTTGCGCCGAAGCTGAAGTCGTAGGGCCGCGGGTCGAGCACCCGCACCACGCCGGGCATGCCCGGCTCGGCGGGCCACCGCCGCGGATCGCCGGTCAGCGTGATCGCGCCGTGGGTGCCGCCGTGGTAGCTGCGGTGGCGCACGAGGATCTTGTGCCGGCCGGTGTAGAGCCGCGCGGCCTTGATCGCGTTCTCGTTCGCCTCGGCGCCGCCGAGGGTGTAGAAGAAGGTGTTGAGGTTCCCCGGCACGATCTCCGCGAGCTTCAGCGAGAGCCGGGCGCGGATCTCCGTCGCGATGCCCGGGAAGGCGTAGGCGAGCGTGGCGGCCTGATCCTGGATCGCCTTGACCACCCGCGGATGGCCGTGGCCGATGTTGACGCTCATCAGCTGGCTGTTGAAGTCGATCCAGCGCCGGCCCTCGGGGCTGTAGAGATGGATGCCCTCGGCGCGGGCGACCGGGATCGGCGCAACCTTGCCGGTCGCGCTCCACGAGAAGAGGCTGTGCTTGAGGCACGCCTCGATCATCTCCTTCGATCCCATGGAACCGACCGGGGCGGATGTCATGTCTGCTTCCTTGTGGTCGTCGACGGGCGCCGGCCTTCGTCGCGAGGCTTCAACTCATCCAGGTCTGGTCGCGCTGCAGCGCCCACTTGCTGGTGATCTTGCGCTGGCGGGTCCAGAAGCGGTACCCGTCCCATCCGGTGATGTTGCCGTGGCCGAAGCACGAGTCGTTCCATCCACCGAAGCCGAAGGGCTCGCGAGGCACCGGCACCCCGATGTTCACGCCGCACATGCCCGCCTCGACCCGCTCCATCACCCGTCGCGCGATGTCGCCGCTCGAGGTGTAGACGCTGCTCGCGTTGCCGTAGGGGTTCGCGTTCTCGATCTCGAGGGCGGCATCGATGCTCGGCACGCGGATCACGCTCAGCACCGGCCCGAAGATCTCCTCGCACGCGGCCTTCATGCTCGGGCGGCATCCCTCGAGGATCGTCGGCCCCACCCAGAATCCGCCCGCGTCGCCCGCGGCGCCACGGCCGTCCACGGTGACCGCCACGCCGTCGCGCTCCGCCTGATCGACGTAGCCGACGATGCGCTCGCGGGCCGCGGCGGTGGTGACCGGCCCGAGGTCCTTGCCGAGGACGATCTTCCTCGCGCGATCCCGCACCGCTTCGAGGATGTGGTCGACCTCGCCCACCGCGAGCAGCACGCTCGCGGCCATGCAGCGCTGGCCGGCGCAGCCCGTGAACGACGCCACCACGTTCTCGGCGGTGAGCGCGACGTCCGCATCGGGCACCACGATCAGATGGTTCTTCGCCCCGCCGAGGCAGAGGGCCCGCTTGCCGTGGCTCGAAGCGCGGGCGTAGACCTGCCGCGCGACCGCGGTGCTGCCGACGAATCCGACCGCCTTGACCTGCGGATGGTCGCACAGGGCCTCGACCACCTCGCGTCCGCCCTGCACGATGCTGAACACGCCCGACGGAAGGCCCGACTCCTCGAGCATCTCGGCGAGGCGCAGCGTCGACAGCGGAACCCGCTCGCTCGGCTTGAGGATGAACGCGTTGCCGCCGACGAGCGCCTGCGGCAGCATCCACAGCGGCACCATCAGCGGGAAGTTGAACGGCGTCACGCCCGCGACGATGCCGAGCGGTTCGTAGGCCACCTCGCACGCCACGCCGCGGCTCACCTCGAGCTGGTTGCCCGCCGCGAGGTTCGGCAGCGAGCATCCGAACTCGAGGCACTCGATGGCCTTCTCGACCTCGGCCTTCGCCTCGGCGAAGACCTTGCCGTTCTCGTGCGAGACGAGCCACGACAACTCGTCGATCCGCGCCACCATGAGTTCGCGCAGCCGGTAGAGCACCTGCGCCCGCTCGCGGATCGGCCAGTCGCCCCACGCGGCCGCCGCCGGCTGCGCCGCCTGCACCGCGAGGTCGACGTCGTCGGCACCGCCGAGATGGACGCGGGCGATCGCCCGTCCGAAGCGGGGATTGAGCACCTCCGCCGACGCCTTCGAGGAGAGCGCGTCGCGCCAGGCGCCGCCGATCCAGTGGCGGGCGTCGGCGTAGGCGGTGAAGGCGTCGGAGGTGGCGGCGAACGAACCGACCCGCGGGCCGGACTGCTTGACGATCATCGCGAGGCTCCTCGATCGACCGCGGACGGACGCGACTGCTCGAAGCGGGTGCGGCTGGCGCGGGCGTAGTCGGGAAACGCCTCGCGAGGCACGAAGCGGCCGCGTCCGGCCTCGGCCCTCAGGTCGCCGTCCTTCCACAGGACCTTCCCGCGGCTGATCGAGATCGCCGCGTTGCCGGTCACGGTCATGCCTTCGAACACGTTGAAGTCGCCTCGCTGGTGATGGGTCTTCGCGGAGATCGTGCGGGAGCGCTCTGGATCCCACACCACGACGTCCGCATCGGAGCCCGGAGCAAGCAGGCCCTTCCGCGGCGCGAGGTTGAAGATCCGCGCGGCGTTGGTGCTCGTGAGCGCCACGAACTCGCTCGGCGTGATCCGTCCGGTGCGGACTCCGTGATGCCAGAGCACGCTCATGCGGTCCTCCACCCCGCCGGTCCCGTTGGGGATCCTGCGGAAGTCGCCGCGTCCCATCCGCTTCTGCTCGGTGGTGAAGACGCAGTGGTCGGTCCCGATCACGGAGATGGTGCCGTCGGCGATCCCTTCCCACAGCGCGGCCTGATGCTCGCGCGGACGGAACGGCGGGCTCATCACGTGGTGCGCCGCCTGGTCCCAGTCGCGGTTCAGGTAGACCGAGTCGTCGACGACGAGGTGCTGGACGAGCGCCTCGCCGAAGGCGCGCTGACCGGCGGCGCGGGCCCGCCCGATCGGCTCCATCGCGTCGCGGCAGGAGGTGTGCACCACGTAGAGCGGCACCGCGAGCACCTCGGCGAGCCGAAGGGCGCGATGGCTCGCCTCGCCCTCCACCGCCGGCGGCCGCGAGAGCGGATGGGCCTCGGGCCCGGTGATGCCCGACTCGAACAGGGACTGCTGGAGATGGGCGACGAGTTCGCCGTGCTCGGCGTGGACGAGGCAGATTCCGCCGAGGTCGCGGACGCGCAGGAAGCTCTCGACGAGCACTCCGTCGTCCACCATGATCGCGCCCTTGTAGGCCATGAAGTGCTTGAAGCTCGTGATGCCCTGCTTCACCACCTCGGCCATCTCGCCGAAGACCTGCTCGCCCCACCACGTCACCGCCATGTGGAAGGAGTAGTCCGCCGCCGCCTTCGCCGCGCGGCCGCGCCAGGTCTCGAGCGCCGCGAGCATGCTCTCCTGCGGCGCGGGGATCACGAAGTCGACGATGGTGGTCGTGCCGCCCGCCGCCGCCGCCGCGGTGCCGGAGAGGAAGTCGTCCGCGGAGACCGTGCCCATGAAGGGCAGTTCCATGTGCGTGTGCGGATCGATCCCGCCCGGCATGACGTAGGCGCCGCTCGCGTCGATCACCGTCGCGCCCGCGGGCGCGTCGAGGCCCTCGCCGACCGCGGCGATCGTCTCGCCGACCACCAGCACGTCCGCACGCCGCTCTCGCTCGGCGGTGGTCACCGTGCCGCCTCGGATCAGGATCGAGTCCGCCATGGGTTCTCCCGTCGGCGCGTCGCGCCCGTGGATGCTCACTCCGCGCCGATCGCGCCGTAGGACTCCGGCCGGCGATCACGATAGAACTGCCACGTGCCGCGGACCTTGTCGATCATCGAGAGATCGAGGTCGGCGACGACCAGTTCGTCGCGATCCTCGCTCCCCTCGACCATGATCTCGCCGCGCGGATTGGTGAAGTAGCTCGTGCCGTAGAACTTGCCGATGTTCCACGGGGCCTCGGTGCCCACGCGGTTGATGCAGCCCATGAAGTAGCCGTTGGCCACCGCATGCGCCGGCTGCTCGATCTTCCAGATGTACTGCGACAGCCCGGCGACGGTGGCCGAGGGGTTGAACACGATCTCCGCCCCGGCGAGCCCAAGGCAGCGGGCCCCCTCCGGGAAGTGGCGGTCGTAGCAGATGTAGACGCCGATCGTCGCGTAGCGGGTCTTGAAGACGGGATAGCCGCCGGTGCCGGGCTTGAAGAAGAACTTCTCCCAGAAGCCGGGATTCACCTGCGGAATGTGGTGCTTGCGGTACTTGCCGAGATAGGTGCCGTCGGCGTCGTACACCGCGGCGGTGTTGTAGAGGACGCCGCTCATCTCCCGCTCGTAGACCGGCACCACCACCGCCATCCGATGCTTCTTCGCCAGCGACGCGATGTGCTCGGTGGTCGGCCCCGGCACCGGCTCCGCGGCGTCGTACCACCGGACGTCCTGGCTCGGGCAGAAGTA